>NZ_JBHYCW010000006.1:0-139618 GCF_051861365.1 Sediminibacterium sp.
TCATTACCAAGTTGAGCGATAAAAGAAGATTCTAACTGTTCCCAGAAAGCTGGTTCTAACTGAGCAGTTTCAATCTGTTCTTCAGTTAGTCCATTTTTCCCTAAGTTTTGAACTACCACATTAAAATTAGCTGAACTGTCGGCTAATCTCAACGAATAAACAGAAGCTATATTCTGCATATTTCGAACATCTGGTTTTTCTGGGAAGGTGATGGAAACTTTCTCAGTTAACTTGACTTTTGTTTCCTGTGACATTGCAGCAATTGGCAACAAAACGAATAAAAAGTGAATAATATAAATCTGTCTCATAAATTATTTTAGGTTAATAATGATAGATTAAAATTGGGGGTTCTGTTTTTTCTTTTTTACTATTTCCTCTTAGTTGACGAAATATATTTACTGATATTTCAAGATAGTTACTTGCCACTCCAAGCGTCCATTATACCAGCTTTAATATCAGCATAACTGGTGAATAGATAAATTACCAAAATAATAAGGAATATTGTTTTCCAATGGGTTTTTACTAAGACTTTTAAGTCATTTAAGAATTGATTCATATCTGTGATTTTAAGGTTTACATTAAATTCATAGGGTTTGGTATCGGATGTATTCAAGAGCTCAGACGATGCTAACTCCAAAGCATCACTTATTGCTTTTACGGAATAAAGACTTGGCTTTACCTCATTGTTCTCAATTCGTTGAATCGTTCTAAGGGTTAAGCCTGTTTTTTCTGAAAGCTCTTTTTGGGAGATATTTAAACCCGTTCTAAGCTCTTTTAATCTTTCACCAAATTCCATTGTGCAAATATGATGTGAGTTAATGAATAAAGTATTGACAAATAGGCGTCATTTGTGCGACATTTGATATGTCCAAGGCAATATTACAACCAGGTTGCGAGAAAATAAGTTGAAAAAGTCGGTAATTGCAACACGACAGATGCAACTATAATTCGATGATTGAGTATGTTACTATAAGGAAATTGAGAATTTAATTTGTTTTCTAAAAGATAATGTAACATTTATTAGGTTAATTCGTTTAACGAGAAAATTATATAAGTAGAAGAAAAATAGAAACAGTATACACCATTTTTTATTTAATATTCGTTTTTATTAAAAATTAGAAAAGCTAATATGAAATCATTATTCATTACAATAGCCTTTTTAGGACTTCCGTTTCTAATGCAGGCACAATGCAACTGCCAAGAAGAATTTTCAAAAATTAAAAACTACTTAGAGTCAAACTATGCTGGCTTTAAGGACAAGGTAACAGCAAATAATATCAAGCAATACAAAGACTTAACAGCTCAAAAAGAGCAACTTGCTGCGCAAGCAAAAAATAAATCTCAATGTTATTTTATCATAAACCAGTGGATGAGTTATTTTAATGATAATCATTTGTATACGGTATTGAACGCAGAAGCAATTGAGAAAATCAACCCAAAAAAACTTCAATCTGATTTTCCAATTGAAAAATATTCAGTAAGCGATGCGCTAATTAAGAATTTAGAAAACGCAAAAGGCCTAGAGGGTATATACACCAAAAAAGGTGAAGGCTTTTCAATTGCGGTTCTTAAAAACAAAAATCCTTTTAGAGATTATGTTGCTATGGTTGTTAATTCAACAGATAGTAAATATGAAAATGGTACTGTATTAGCAGAACTTAAAGAAAAATCAGGAAAAGAATATTTTTTATTGTACAACTCCTCTAATAAGTTAGCCTTTGCTACTATAAAACCAAAGGATGGTGAGTTGATCAGTGGATTCTTTAAGAATGGCAGAGAAATCGTTAATAAAACAAATTATAATTTCGAATCCAAACTTCTGAACGAAAATACTTTATACTTTAATATACCAAGTTTTAGTTGGGAAGCGAAACCAATGGTTGATTCTTTATTTGCTGCGCAAAAAGAAAATCTATCTAAAACCTCAAGCCTAATTATTGATCTAAGAAATAATGGTGGTGGCAGTGATGATGTCTACAGTGTTATTTCTCCATATTTATACACACAACCAATAAAAGGTATAGGCGTTGACATCTGGGCTTCGAACGATAATATAAGAGGTTGGGAAGTGATGCTACAAGATCCTAATTTACCACTGGACAATAAAGCAGATTATCAAAAAATGGTGGATAAACTTAAACTGAAGATAAACCAAAATGTAAATATTGTTGAAGACTATATAGATTCAAGCTATACTATGCTGCTATTCCCTAAGAATGTGGTAATTCTTATTAACGATGGTTGCGCTAGTTCTACCGAACAATTTTTACTTGAAGCTAGTCAGAGTAAAAAGGTTACATTGATGGGACAAAATACATCGGGAACATTAGATTATTCTAATTTACGAGAATCTGATTTTTGTGAAATGCCCTATAGACTTTGGTCGCCAACTACTCGTAGCCGTAGAATAGATATACGAGAAGGTATTGATGGGATAGGCATTAAACCCAACATTTACCTTACTGAAAAACAAGATTGGATTGAAGAAGCATTAAATTTCCTGAATGTAAAATTGAAAAATAATAGGTAAGAGGTTGCATCTTTTCAGAAATAGTGCATTTTGAAAATGGGAAAGCTGCAACTCCAAAGTACACACCACCAATTGAGGTTATAATCAATGCCAGAGGGGTTTTGGAAGGGGCTAAAAACAAACAAGAGACCTATAAAGATCTCTTGTGCAGTGTGGCTCCCCTTAATGGACTTGAACAAATATGATCTAGATCAACAACTTACATGGGTTTTAAATAGGTAACATATTAACTTTTACGAATATCTTACCCTGCTATTAATTCATTTTGACGAGTCAGCGAAGGAATAAAATGTTTTTGGTGTAATAATTATGTGATCGAGTACATTAATATCCAAATACTTACATGCTTCTCTAATTTTATTTGTAAGCTCCTGATCAGTGTTTGATGGATTTAGATTACCCGAAGGGTGGTTATGCGATAAGATTATACTTGTTGCAGCAATTTTGAGTGCAACCGATAAAATAAGTCTGGGATCTGCTATGGTTCCAGTCAATCCCCCAACGGATGCTTCATATACCCCAATTACATTATGCGCCCGATTAAGATAAGCAACAACAAATCTTTCTTGTAATGATATGGTTTCTTGCGGGTAGAAATCTTTTAGCAATTGGTACGCGTCTTCTGAGCATGAAATCTTATTGCCAAGTGTCTTTTTGGGAATATAACTTACTTGAATTTCTGCTGCTGATTGAGTGAGTTCTTTCATAATTAATGTTTTGAAAAATCCCCCACCAAATGGCAGGGGACCTAATTAGATAATTCCGTTTTTGTGAACGGGTAATTGACTTAATAACTTTCGATCATCATCTGCTTTGATAATGAGCTTTCTTTTTTGACTTTCGAATTCTGGCTTTAGACTCTGCTGAAACTGAGGGAACATCTTGTAAAGGGTAAGTAACTCTTGCATGGATTTGCATTCGCTAATACGATCTTGCACATCACTTGAATTGATATCAGATCCTGATTGACACCATTCTAAGATGGACTTTCCTACATCAGCCGAAAGCTTCATTTCAGGTTTACCAAAGAATAATCCGGTCCTGTCTTTAGAGGCTATGGCATTGTTTTTCATATCTAGATCAAACACCAAGGTCATCTCGTAGTCAAGGCCTTCTCTTTGGACCGATTTCAGCCCAACTTTTTCTGGGGCTACTCGACCATTTTTCTCATTCAGAACGTAATCCTGTTTGGTGCGAACTGTTGAGATCACATGAAACGGTGTCTGAAGAATCTTCTGTACAAAAGCATTGTGTCTTGGAGTAACCTTGTTCCAGTTTGTAAAGGAGTTCCCTTGTAAGGAAGAATGATACTCAAGCAAGTTTTCCCACTCGTGGGTAACGGAATCAATAATTATCACCTCCATTTCTGCTTTCTGACACACATCTAACGCCTGAATGTATTTCTCAGGAGTAAAAGGACCGGTCAGATTTAGTACTTTGAATGCACCCAAGTGAGCGTACAATTCGGCTGAGTGATTCTCAGTATCAATGACTGCAACTTTACCAAAATCATTGCATAATCCAAAAGCTATCAGCAACGCTGAATATGTTTTACCTGAACCAGATGGTCCCTGTAATGACATTTTAATTTTTGCTCTTTTTCTTTCTGCTGTTTGTAATTGCATAAGTTTAAACTTTAAATGTTTAGAAATAAAAAGAGGACCGGTTGAAACCAGCCCCCTGTTATCCATCAACCACAACTGCCAAGACGCTACGAACTACTTGTAGCGATTGATGGTGTTGTGTGTCCTACACTTGGTCGTGTGGGTCCGAGCAGTGTTTTGTGATTGGGTGGATAATCTAGATAGAAGCAACTTCATGGACTCTTGTGTGTCCAATTGCATTTTCCACTTTGCTATCCTGAGAATATGCATATGAATGCTGCAGCTTCATTAGCTCTCCTGTTCTTGGGTTAACGAAGTCGTAAGGCTCAGTTATGACCTTTACAACCTCTCCAGGAAGCTTTTGACCAATCATTGCCTCTGCAACAATTGCATTGAAAGTGCTGGGAATTGAGCACTTACGTACAGTCGCGTAATAGCGACCAGTTGTGCTGCTTTGAATCAACTCAACGCCACCTGTGATTTCAAGGGCAATGAATGTGGAACCGTCTTTACGTGTTCTTTCTGCGTAACCTGTTACTGTTACCATCGTTTGTTTTTTAAATTGTGATGAAATGGATGTTTGGAATCTACCATTAGTCTTGAATAGATACAGTTGTGCACCACTGCAAATGTTTAGTGACCTTTGGAAGTAAGTTGTATGTAAAGGGAGCATGTTGGGTAGTACAAACACTACTGCTCCATAACTTTATTTGAGTCTGGGGTTAGATAGAGGATTTAGGAAAGTAGATGTGAGGGGGGATGCGGAGCTTCAAGAAAGAGGGGGGGTAGGTTATGGGGGAACCTATCAAAGACTCGAATATAAATATCCTGAAGATGATTAATATATATCGGCATTGTTGAAAATTGCGTAATAAAGTTTACTGCTCCTAAGACTTAGATTAAATTATAGCTATCTTATCCGTTATGCGTACTATTTTTTGCTAATATCTATTTACAAAATAAATTGTAGAGGTAGAATTACTCCTCATATAAACACACTTAAGCAATTTCATTTTTCATTAGTTAAATCAAATTTCATCCTCCTGATCACTTAACTGACTTAACTAGGTTAACTAAGGAACTAATTATCAAATTCAGTTAATCGAATTAAGTCAGTTAAGTAGTACAGAGGTTGACTTACGTTTAACTGGGAAGATTAAGTTTGTAATTTCCTTTCTCCGGTTTAATAATTATTCCGTTCTTTTCTAAGCGCTTTAATGCAGCATGAAGAGTGGGTCTGGTCATAATTCCAGTGTTAACTAGCCGAGCATATAAATCTGCTGTCTTTATAAGAATTAAAGGATCTCCATTTGTCAACTCACTGAAATGAGTCTGTAAAGTGATATCACTTCCAAATGTTTCATTGGCTGTTGATGAAGACGATAGGATATCCGATTCATAAACCTCCTCTTCAGCTACTATCATTTGATTTGAGTCAATCGAAAACTTAAGGACAAATTCTGAGTCATCTGGCCAATAACGGTAGGCAACATCTTTGAGGTATCGAATATTCTGTGTACTTCGATTAACACCAATCATAAAGTCCATCTCTTGACCAATGACACGTGATCCTGCCATAGTAGCAATTGTTATAGGTCGATCATCCATTTTCTGTGAATGGTGAATTAAAACTAGTGCTATGTTGTGCTTGTGTGCCATTTCCCTAAAACGTTTCATCAGGCTTGTAGAAACTGCCGAGTCTTCGATTGAATCTGTTGTTGTCCTTGTTACTGAGTCAATCATCACAAAGCCAGGTTTTACCCTTTCAATTTCGGCATCCAGCAATTCCCACTGTTCCTCTGTTGTTATATACCTGGCAAACGAATCATCAACCACATATACATTTTCACTCCAGGTCGGGTCCAAATTATACTTACTTGTAAATGCTTCCATTTGTCTAACGTTTCTGACAGTCCTACTTCTGTAGTACTCTTCCAAGCTGACTAGCAGCACTCTTCTGTTATCACAGTTGAGATCATCATTTAGAAAACGTGTAAGCCCAGCAGCAATGCTAAAAGCAAGATTTTCAACCAGCGTTGTTTTGCCGGATTTTGAAGGACCAAAGAAGCATCCAAGGCTTGGGCGTATAATCCCTCTGAAAATTCTAGGAGGCTCTGGTAATCCCTCAAGTTTTGCCGACATGCAGTCCAGTGTTAATGCAGGTCCTGTGCAATTATCTATTGTTTTTTCTATTGTCTCTTTCATTATGAACATGGTTTGCATTTATGAAATTCTTCAAATACTATTCTTTCCAGTGCCTCGAGGCCCTTTATTTTTACCCGGGTTACGTTTACAGTAAAAGGCGGATTTGCCTTGTGTATTGTCTTCGTAGATAATTCAAACCATCCCCAGTCGCAGTATTTTTGGTATGGATCATTATTATTCATTAAATACTTTTTCTCTCTCAACCAGGCAGCGAATTTTTTCTCGCCCCCTGGGAATTTTGTAATCTTTGCCGTTTGTTGTAATGAAAATGTGGTAGCGGATTTAGTTTTCATGATTTTTTAATTAACTGAAAAAATATTTGGGTGTATTTTGACTGTACCTGTTTTCAAAAAGCGATCTAGTATAATTAATACGCTTTCATCTTCAAGCGGAATAATTCTATTCGCTTCGCATCCTAAAGAGATAGGATCTCCGACTGCCAAAAGGGAATAATGGTCGATTTCCATGTCAGCATATTCAGTGCTGCAATCATAGATTGCGAAGTACCCATGTTCCTTGTAAAATTGTAGTAACTGATTTGCAGATTTAAATCTTAGTTTTTGCATGTTTTTGTTTTTATGATTTTAAATGATAGAAAATTCAAGAATTTTAGAATCTGAGATATCTATACAAATTTGTTTTCTTAATCACATTACCTATTTGGTAGTTGCAGTTGTTGCATTATCAAGATCTGATTTTCTGTAAAGCAGCCTGCTGCCAATCCTTTGCCCACGTATTCGCCCTTTCTTAGTATGGGTATGAAGAGTTCCAAGGCTGATATCTAAGTATTCTGCGGCCTGCTTTCTATTATACAGCGAGTCTTTTGTGGGTTCTGCTGATTTTTTATCAGACAGTACTTTCTGAATTGCTCGCTCAATGATCTCTTCTAGTTCTTTAGCTGACTCTATGTTGAATACAATCATGTTCTCGTTGTTTACGAGGACGAAAGTAGTATCGCAATTATTTATGGAGAAAGAAATTGGCGTTTCCGTTTTCCCAAAAAAATGGGAAAAGAAAGGTTATAAATTAGAAGGCTGTGAAGTATTATTCACTTATAGAATCTGAATTGTTGATTGGAATTGTAAGTGGGTTGAACTTAAAATCATGCTGAGTTCTTTCAAGCCTTTTTTTTGAAGCATGAACAACTCTCATTTGCTGCAGATCAAATGCTTTCTTTACTGCATCATATTTTGCAGCTTGCCCTTTTTTACCTACCAAAGAAAAATGAAAATTACAGAGGTTAGCAAATTGTCGTACGCTTGAAGCATAAGTGGTATCTACCCAGTTGTTCTTTTTAAGAGTGGACATGAGTTCAGCAAAATCAGTTGTAGAACCCAACCATTTTATTCTTGGATAGTAACCATCAATTATTTTATCCGCTTCAATAGAGCTTGGGAATGCTTTAGTACACAATTCGATAAAATGGTATTCTAGTTCATATAAATGATCAACATGCATTTTAATTGATTCTTCGACTAGACTTCTTTTACAATCAGAAACATCAATTTTACCAGTAGCAAGCATCAGGCTTTGAATCTCTACAGGTATATATTCTTGATGCCTCTGCAGATATGAATTAACAGTTTGCCGTTTGTCCGGAGGAAATATACTCAGTAGCTCACTGACTTTGCTTTTAAATGAAGCAAAAGATTTCTCTTCATCAAAAACAAATGATGGGTCCATCAGCTGCGAAACAAAATTGCTTTTAAAATCATATTCCTTATTTCCCATCCCTTCCAAAACATCTAATCTTTCTTTGACAGACTGTCGAGCCAGGGAATGTATTTTTACATTTGATTCCTTTTTTGATTCAAGCAAGGCAATTATACTTTGGGATAATTCAATTTTCTGTTCCTCAAGACTTTTTATCTTCCCAGCTGCGTTGGATGATTTTGGCATGATCAATAGATTTGACTTTAATGTATCGAAGAAATGCTTTTTCTGTTTTATGACCTGATATTGCCATTATAGATAAAGAAGGCGTTCCTGCAAGATACTCGTTTGAACAAAACGATCTTCGTGCGGTGTGAGTTGAAATTAGCTCATTTTTTTTGAACGTTTGCCGAGCTTTTTTTCCTCCTTTAGTTATAGACAACTCCACTTCCTCATTAAGCGATGGTATCATGGCAGCAATTTCTTTTAATTCCCTGTTGGTAACTTGATTTACTTTTGCTTTTGGCAAAATCCCATTATACTTATCGATTATTTTTTTCACCGTCGGATGGATTGGAACGGTTACTGGTTCACCGGTTTTAGCCTGTCTTATCATAATAAATGAATCTTTTATTTCACTCGGTTGGATATTTTTAAAATCCCCAAACCTGAGTCCAGTTTTACAACCCAAGACAAACAGATCACGTGTTTTATCGAGCTTCTTATGCTTGGATAGGTCAAGCTGATAGATCTCTTCAATCTCTTTTTCCGTAAGGTATATTGCGTCCGTCTGTTCCTTTATTACAATAAATCGCTTGTTCTTAAACTTCATACTTGTGGTAATCCCGAGTTCAAGAGCTTCATTCAATACTAACTTGATGATTTGAATATGCTTGCCTAAAGAGTTGTTACTATAGTTCTTTTCCTTAATAAGCCATTCATTGAATTCGTTGTAGAAATTGAGGTCAAAGTCGGTGAACTTCAGTGCAATATTTTTTTCCTTCTCATACAGCAGTACATTATTATATATAGTAGAATAAGTTTTGATGGTATTGATGTGGATTGCATGACCTGTTCTGTGATTAGTTCTTATACCAGTCTTAGAGTCATCAATCATTTTTTTAAAGAATTTGATAAACTCGCCTCGTTCACCTGCTTTCATTACAAGTGGTCGCAGTTTGCTAGAAATTGCCTCCTGTAGTTTTTTTGGATCAGGAGGGTTTAATCCACTTTCCAGTTCCATTCTTCTAAATGTTGTTCGAATAAAATTATCAATGGTGTTTATGCGCTCATTAAACTCTGGATGTTGGGGGAAAGAACGATTCTCAATTGCTCGTTGACGTCTCGAACTCCAATGTGCCGGCTTAATGAATTCATTGATATAAACCTTGACCTTGTTTCCATTATAACAGATGCGGCAAAAAATTGGTCTTGGTCCTTTTGAGCTGGTGCTTTTGAGGTAATAGCTAATTTTCATGGTTTGCAGATTTAATGAATTAATGAAAGAGATTTGTTTTTGTAACCCAAGGGTACATTGAGGGGTACACCAGGGGGTACACTTTCCCTGTTTTTATCTGCATTTATTTGAATTTCTTTACAATTAATCATGTCGTAGGGTAGACATAAATAACTGTAAATAAGCACAATTAGCTGTAAATCAACAACTTATACACAGTTCGCCAGCAACCATCAGCGTTTCTTCACCAACAGGGACACATCAATGGTTTACGGTAGCATCAGGAGGAACAGCCATTGCAACCGGAAATAGTTATACCACGGGAGCATTGTTTGCGAACACAACATATTATGTACAAACAACCGTCAATGGTTGTACCAGTACAAGAACAGCAGTAACCGTTACAGTCAACAGTATTCCAACCGCACCTTCAGCATCCGGTGTGAGCATTTGTGCGGGAACTACAGCATCGCTTACTGCGTCCGGATCTTCGGGTAGTTATCAATGGTATGATGCTGCGGCAGGAGGTAATTTTTTGGTATCCACAGCAACATATCCAACACCTACTTTAAATACCAATACAACTTATTATGTCCAGGCCATGAATGGAAGCTGCGCAGGACCGAGAACAGCGGTGACTGTTACAGTGAATAGTATTCCTGCAAACCCCACCATTGTGGGTGCATCTATTTGTAGTGGTAACAGTGCTACACTTACAGCAACAGCACCGGGTGGAACCTATGAATGGTGGACAGCTTCATCTGGGGGAACAAGTTTAGGTACAGGTATCGCTTATAATACAGGTACGTTAAGTACAACTACCACTTATTATGTGGAAACCACTGTAAACGGTTGTAAGAGTGCGGGGAGAACTGCGGTGACGGTAACGGTGAATCCCACACCAGCTGCGCCTGTTGTAAACGGTGCTAGTATTTGTGGAGAAGAATCAGCTTCACTATCTGTAAGTTCTACAGGGGAAACATACAGATGGTATAATGCAGCAAGTGGAGGAGATCTTTTAACAACTGGGTCATTTTATACTACTCCACAATTAAATGCAACCACCAGTTATTATATATCTGCAACTTCTGCTGCAGGATGTACAGGTTCAAGGACAACAGCTACTGTAAATGTGACTCCTAAACAAAATCCTGCTTTTGTATATTCAGCAGGTACCTATTGTACTTCCGGAGGAATTAATCCCTCACCATTTATTCCAGGAGGGAATACAGGAACATTTACTGCATCGCCTACGGGTTTGGTATTCAGTAATCCTTCTTTAGGAGAAATTAATGTTGCTGCCAGTACTCCTGGTGTTTACACTATTACTTTTACTACTGGAGGAAGTTGTGTTTATTCAAGTAGTTCAGATATTCGAATTATTACTGGTGCAGCAGA
The DNA here is from genome assembly GCF_051861365.1 of Sediminibacterium sp. Lineage (NCBI taxonomy): Bacteria > Pseudomonadati > Bacteroidota > Chitinophagia > Chitinophagales > Chitinophagaceae > Sediminibacterium > Sediminibacterium sp. The sequence goes on from NZ_JBHYCW010000006.1 coordinate 10,847, forward strand.
TGCAACTTTTATATATAATTCTCCATTTTGTGTGCAGCAATCGAATCCATTACCGGTATTTTCCGGTTTAGCTAGTGCAGGTAATTTCACAGCTTCATCTACTAATCTGAAATTTAAAAATGAAAATACCGGTGAAATCGATTTAGCAACAAGTTTACCCGGCAGTTATAAAATTACAAATACAATTTCTCCATCTGGAGGATGTGCAGGTAGTATTAAAGACTTCGATATTGTTATTAATCAAAATACCACCGCAGATGCAGGTACTAACTTAGTAACCTGCGATGCACAACCAATTACATTAAATGGTTTAGTAGGAGGCTCGGCAACCAATGGCTCTTGGTCCATCGTTAGTGGAACAGGTACATTTGGAAATGCGAGTCAACTATCAACCACTTTTACACCAACCAGTGGACAATCCTCAGTTACCTTACAATTAACTTCTAATAATCCCGTATCACCATGTACAGTTGCCACTGATATTATGGTGGTGAATATTAATCCTGCACCTGTAGCACCAACAGTGAATACGGTAACTATTTGTTCAGGAAATACGGCTACATTAATTGCTTCTGCGCCTGGTGGTACCTATAACTGGTACGCAGCACCATCAGGAGGAAGTTCATTAAAAACGGATCCTATTTATACCACCAGTGTATTAACATCCTCTACAACATTTTATGTAGCTGCTACTTCCGCCGATAATTGTACTGGTCCAAGAGCGCCAGTTATAGTAACAGTAAACCCACTTCCATCTATTAATAGCTCACCTACAGGAACTGTCTGTTCAGGTGTTGCACAGAATTATAGTTTTAGTTCTACGATCTCCGGTAGCAGTTTTGTATGGAGTAGGGCAGCCATCGCCAACATTACTAATCCTGTCGTATCCGGTCAAACAGGAACAACATCTATTACTGAAACATTAAATAGTATCGTTACAAGTCCGGTTGATGTAGTATACCAAATCGTACCAACAGCCAATGGTTGTACAGGTCCCGCATTCAATTACACCGTCACCGTAAAACCCATACCCGCCACACCAACTGCAACCACTACCGGACCGGTGTGTGAGGGAGGAGTGATTCAATTATCTTCTCCATTTTTATCAACAGCATCTTATAGTTGGACAGGTCCAGGATTCGCTTCTACATTACGCGAGCCACAGATTGCGAATGCAACAACTGCCAACGGAGGTACTTACACCGTACGCATAACAGTAGATGGTTGTGTTAGTGCTGGAGGAACAGTTTCGCAAACCATCAAAACAAAACCGGCTGCACCGGTTGTTTCCAATTCATCACCAGTTTGTATTGGAGAAACTTTCTCATTAAATACGCCGATCGTTATTGGTGCCAGCTATACATGGACAGGTCCGAATGGATTTACTTCTACTGAACAACAACCATCTATACCCAGTGCACAATCCGTGAATGCAGGAAATTATGCATTGTCCATTTCGGTGGATGGCTGTGTTAGTAATCCCTCTACCACGAATGTAATTGTGAATTTACCACCCGCTCAAGTAGATGTAACGAGTACCGGACCGGTATGTATCACGGAAGAGTTGAGATTGATTGCTCAAGAATTGCAAGCGGCAAGTTACACATGGTCAGGTCCGAATGGATTTGTTGCCAATAGCAGAATCGTTACCATTGCCAGCATGAATGAAGCAACTGCCGGCGCTTATCAAGTCATTGCATCAGTAGCCGGTTGTGCCAGTGTAGCAAATAGTGTAGATGCATCATTAAAGCCTACGCCCGCAGCACCTACCATCAATCCCATTTCATCGGTTTGCGAAAATGAAACACTGATTTTATCGGCTGCATCTGTTACAGGTGCTTCTTATAATTGGACGGGTCCGGGTGGATTTATCAGCAATACACAAAGTCCTGCCATCACCAATGTGCCTGTATCAGCATCGGGAAATTATTCGGTGAATATTGTTGTGAATGGATGTAGAAGTGCGAATAATACTGTAGCCATAACAGTTAATCCAACTCCACCCGCACCACAAGTGAGTAACAATGGAGCTGTTTGTGAGGGTAATACTTTGCAATTGAATGCAGTTACCATTAGCGGTGCTACCTATTCATGGACGGGACCTTCGGGATTTACTTCGTCCAATCAAAATCCTGTGATCAACAATGCCCTGCAAACAAATGCAGGTACTTATACGGCTGCAGTTACCGTAAATGGATGTAGAGGACCGGGTAGTACTACTACCGCCATTGTAAATCCATTACCGGGTCCGGTCAATATTGCAAGTAGTGGACCGGCTTGTGAAGGAAGATCGCTTCGCTTAACGGCAGATAGTGTAACTGCAGGCTCTTATAGTTGGACTGGTCCCAACGGGTTTAGTTCAAATGCAAGATCTGTATTACTCTCATCCATGAATAATAACAATACGGGAGAGTATCGTGTAGCGGTGAGTGTTGCAGGTTGTACGGGTGTGAACAACAGTATTACTACGATATTGAAACCAACACCTACAGCACCGGTGATTACAGTGCCCACACCAATTTGTCAAAATAGTCGGTTGAACTTAGGAGCCAGTATTGTTTCCGGTGCAAGTTATCAATGGACGGGTCCGAATGGATTTGACAGTAAACTATCATCACCGGTGATCGATTCTGTAAGATTGAATCAGTCGGGTATTTATTCAGTGAATATTACGGTGGATGGATGTGTGAGTAATGACAGATCCGTAAATGTTACGGTAATTCCGGAACCAACAAAGCCACAGATCAATTCGAATAGTCCACTTTGTTTGAATGATCCATTACAATTGACAGCCACAGCGGGAGGCAATGCAAGTTTCCGATGGTTCAGTACCAATGGATTTAGTTCTACGCAACAAAACCCACAAATCGCATCAGTGAATTATAGAGATTCCGGTCAATATGCGGCTTTTGTTCTTGTCAATGGATGTGTGAGTGATACGGCTTTTACCAAGATTGAAATTGATCAGCCTGCTGTAGTGAATGCGGGTAATGATCAGGTAGTATGTGCCAATAATGCGGTAGTACAACTCAATGGATCTGTTTCCGGAGGTAGCAATACCGGTATTTGGACAAGTAATGGTACCGGTAGATTTGGTACACGTACTTCTAGTTTAACGAATAGTTATATACCGAGTTCACAGGATACAGCCAATGGTACTGTTACGCTGGTATTGTCTTCAACGAATAATAAATCTTGTCGCGTTGTCAATTCTTCTTTGTCGGTTCGTATTACAGATGCACCGTTTGTAGATATTGGTAATAATCCAACCATCTGTGCGAATGATTCTTTACTGGCAGTGAATGCACAGTTTAGAAATGCAAGTGGTATTCAGTGGACATCCAATGGAACCGGAACTTTTGACAATAGGAATGCGCTTAATACCCATTATGTTCTGTCAAGCAGAGATCAATCATCAGGAAGTTTTAGGATCTATGCTACTACTACGGGTAATGGTTCTTGTGTAGCGGTAATGGATGAGATCATTGTGAATCTGGCACCGGTTCCGCAGGTAGATGTAGGAAAGGATCTGTATATTTTTGAGAATACGCCTTATACATTCAATCCGCAAATAACTGGGAATGTACAATCCTATCTATGGACACCTGCTACTTTTTTAAACAATGCATCACTGCGTAATCCTGTTTTTAGAGGAAATGCGGATCAGAATTTAACACTAAGGGTAGTGAGTACCAATGGGTGTGTTGCTACTGATGAAGTATTTGTTACGGTATTGAAACCATTCCCAATTCCCAATGTGTTTTCACCCAATGGAGATGGTGTTCATGATACTTGGGTGATTCCTGAACTGGATAAATATCCGAATGCGGTGGTGAGTGTGTTTGACAGATATGGTAGAAGGGTATTTTTTACAGAAGGGTATAAGCGACCTTGGGATGGAACATTTGAAGGGAAACCTGTTGCAATAGCTACTTACTATTATATCATCGAACCGAGATTGATACCAGGAATATTTTCGGGGTCTGTTACTATTTTGAAATAAGTTGAATAGAAGAATAATTGTATAGCTATGTTTTAGCAGACGCCTTGCGTGAAAAATTCGCTTCTTTTAAAAAGATAAATTATTGGGATGGGAGCGAAATACGGTCGTATTCAGATGGAAATGAGCAGTTGATTATGCACATAAAGAGTTGAATGTGAGTAAATCGTATAAAAAAGAAGCATAAAAATTTGGCTGGTTTTTTATTTCACCTATTTTTGCACTCCCAAAACGGAATACAGCAATGTATTTTCAGTTCTAAGGAAGGAGATTCCGTAGCTCAGTTGGTAGAGCAATACACTTTTAATGTATGGGTCCTGGGTTCGAGTCCCAGCGGGATCACAGTAAAAAGGTTACGAACAATCGTAGCCTTTTTTATTTGTGCAACCTCATGCAGGTATTGTCTTGCAAAATTTCGACAAGTGCTAGGATTATAGATGCTTGAACCATTATTTTCTTCTTAAGTCGTTGTATTTTTCACCATTATAACGATGAATAATGCAAATGGCTTCTTCCATTTATTATTTACGACTATCTATCTTGTATTTTTGTTACTTAATGATTTGAATTATGTCGCAATTCCTCAACAAAGTGGTAGTAGTTACCGGTGGCTCCGATGGAATCGGTAAAGCATTGGTAGAAGCTTTTTTGGTCTTGGGTGCTAAAGTGGCTACTTGCGGAAGAAACTATGATAAGCTTTATCAACTGCAGTCTGCTCACCCGGGTGCTCCTTTATTGATTCACACTGCGGATGTGAGTAAGGAACAGGATTGCAGACAATTTATCGATGTTACGATCAAATCATTTGGCACCATTGATATCTTGATCAATAACGCAGGCATTTCCATGCGCTCCATTTTTGAAGAAGTGGAATTGGATACTTTACGTAAAGTCATGGACATCAATTTCTGGGGTACTGTGTATTGTACCAAATTCGCTTTACCGCATATTTTGAAAAACAAAGGAACCATTGTAGCTATTTCATCCATTGCCGGTTATCGCGGATTGCCGGGAAGAAGTGGTTACTCCGCTTCCAAATTTGCAGTCAACGGCTGGATGGAAGCACTCAGAACCGAATTACTCGAGAGTGGAACCAATGTACTATTGATTTGTCCGGGATTCACCACTTCCAATATTCGAAATGTTGCGTTGAACAAAGTCGGACAATCGCACGGCGAATCACCTATGGATGAGGGTAAAATGATGAGTTCGGAAGAATGCGCCACACATATCATTGCAGCCATCGAAAAAAGAAAAAGAAGCCTTGTACTCACTTTCACCGGTAAGAGAACTGTTTTCATGAATCGCTTTTTCCCTTCGCTGACTGATAAGCTGGTTCGTAAGTTTTTCTTCAAAAATGGACAACTGGTGAAATAACCGACGTATCCTGACGTTACTATTGCGGCATGCCCATACTAACGTTGACAACTGATATAGGCCAGCGAGACTTTCTCGTGGGTGCTATCAAAGGACAGTTCCTGCAACTGGATCCTTCTGTCAATATTTGTGATATCACACACTACCTGCCCCAAACCAATTTCCCGCAGGCGGCTTATATCTGTGCGAATGCATTTCAACATTTCCCCTCGGGTACTTTTCATCTGATCATTGCTAATTTATTTGAATCACCCCTGAAATATGTGTTGATGGCCAAACACCGCCAGCAATACATCATCTGCTCCGATAATGGTTTATTGACCATGATTACAGGTGAAAAACCCAAAGAGATCATCGCCATACCCTTGGGTGCTGCTAAAAATTTATTACAGATCACAAGTGCTATTGCCGTAGCTATCAACACTTTCTCTAAAACCGCACAGCTCAATAGCATCGGTCAGCCCATAGACACGATTGATGAAAAATACCCGCTCAGACCAACCGTAGGTCCAGATTGGATAGAAGGACAGATACTGTTCATCGATCAGTTTGAAAATGTGGTGATCAATATCACAGAGGCTGAGTTCAATGAACATCGTAAGGGAAGGAACTTTAAGATCGTTTTTAAAAGAAATGAGGTCATCGAAACGATCAGTGCCAACTATACGGCCGTTCCGGAAACCGAAAAATTGGCATGGTTCAATTCCGCCGGTTATCTCGAAATAGCCCTCAGGAATGGAAATATGGCCGGACTTTTCGGCTTACAGGGTTTCAATGAGCAACTCCAAAAGACACCCTCCATCGATACCAGCTGGTTTTACCAGACCATCCGGGTATTCTTTGAGGGATAAGATACTGGGTTCTTTCACTTTTCACCTTTCACTTCTCACTTTTCACTACTTTCCAGTATTTTCGCATCCGCAATGACATCGTCATTGGATCATTAAATCAATCAAAATCTTATGGCATACGACGTAATCGTTATTGGAAGTGGTCCGGGTGGATATCCTGCTGCTATCCGTGCTTCTCAGCTGGGTTTTAAAGTAGCAATCATTGAAAAAGAAAGTCTGGGTGGTATCTGTCTGAACTGGGGCTGTATTCCTACCAAAGCATTGTTAAAAAGTGCACAAGTATATGAATACCTGAAACATGCTTCTAACTATGGCATCAATGCAACCGGTACCCATGATTTCGGTGGTGTTATCAAACGTAGTCGTGGTGTTGCGGATAAAATGAGTAAAGGTGTTCAGTTCCTGATGAAAAAGAATAAGATCGATGTCATCATGGGCTATGGTAAAGTGCAGTCAAAAGGAAAAGTGGAAGTAACTGCAGCAGATGGCAGCAAACAAATTGTAGAAGCGAAATATATCGTGATCGCCACCGGTGGTCGCAGCCGTGAATTACCGAACCTGAAACAAGATGGTAAAAAAGTGATCGGTTATCGCGAAGCGATGGTATTACCTGAACAACCTAAGAGCATGATCGTTGTAGGAAGTGGTGCAATAGGTGTTGAATTTGCTTATGTATACAATAGCATGGGTACCAAAGTAACCATCGTTGAATTCATGCCTCGTATTGTTCCGGTAGAAGATGAAGATGTTTCTAAAGAATTAGAGAAGCAATACAAAAAGCAAGGTATTGAGATCATGACCAATGCTTCTGTTGAATCAGTAGATACTTCAGGTGCCGGTGTAAAAGCACAAGTGAAAAAACAAGATGGTTCTATTGTAACCCTTGAAGCTGATGTAGTATTGAGTGCAGTAGGTGTGGTAGCTAATATCGAAAATATTGGTCTGGAAGAAAACGGTATCAAAACTGAAAAAGGAAAGATCATCGTTGATAAATACCAGCAGACATCTTTAGCAGGGGTGTATGCAATTGGTGACTGTTCACCCGGACAAGCACTCGCTCACGTTGCTGCCAAAGAAGGTATCAATGCAGCAGAGCACATGGCTTATCTGGAGAAGAAGCATCATCATTTACCTGAGGCTATCGATTATAACAATATCCCGGGCTGTACCTATTGTATCCCTGAGATTTCCAGCGTTGGTTATACAGAGAAAGCTGCGAAAGAAGCAGGATACGAGATCAAAGTAGGTAAGTTCCCATTTGTAGCCAGTGGTAAAGCCAGTGCTGCAGGAGCCACCGAAGGTTTTGTAAAAGTGATTTATGATGCGAAATATGGTGAGTTCTTAGGTTGTCATATGATCGGTTACAATGTAACTGAAATGATCGCTGAAGCGGTAGTTGCACGTAAATTGGAAACCACTGCACACGAAATTCTGAATGCAGTGCATCCACACCCAACCATGAGCGAAGGCTTGAAAGAAGCAACAGCCGCGGCTTATGGGGAAGCGATTGATATTTAGTGAATTTTTTGATGTCTGATCGCAGATGTCAGATGTAATATAATTTTAGTGATGCCGGATATTTTTATCTGGCATCTTTTTTTTATTGTCGACTTAATAGTCTAGAGAGGCATATAAAACTCCTTAGCGCAAACTCAGCGTCCTCTGATTCTCTGCGGTAAAAAACGCTATATGAACCGCAGAGAACATGAGTAAAAGAGATATCGCAAGGAACCTTCTATCTGGTGGGCATTTTCAAAAAAAAGAATCACATCCTTTTTACCCTTCCCATTTCTTAAAAATTATAAACGACCCATTTTCATGTTGAATGGGAGGGGAATTGTTTGGGGAAACTTCATTTTTGTTTGGAATAAAAACTTTAACTTAAAGGGATTTTTCCAGATAAGATCTATTCCTCAATCATCATACTTTAAAATCACTATATGGCTAAGATTACACTAAAAGTCAATAAGAAAGAACATACGATTGATGCCGATCCCCAAATGCCGCTTTTATGGGCTATCCGCGATATCGTTGGATTAAAAGGAACCAAATATGGATGTGGCGTGGCACAATGTGGCGCCTGCACGGTTCATATGGAGGGGCAACCGGTTCGTTCTTGTTCCATTCCTGTGATCGGTGCTGCGAATAAGTCCATCACCACCATCGAAGGGTTATCAGATGATAACTCACATCCGGTTCAGGCTGCCTGGATAGAAGAACAGGTGCCGCAATGTGGTTATTGTCAGTCCGGACAGATCATGGCCGCCGTTGCGTTATTACAAAAGAAGACTTCACCCACGGATGCGGATATTGACGCAGCCATGCAAGGACATATTTGCAGATGCGGTACCTATCCAAGAATACGAGAAGCCATTAAAAAAGCTTCGAAGAAAATGACCGCAAAAGGATAGCATCTACATTATTCAACCACAACAATGACCGATCATGGAACCAAAAGATATATCAAGAAGAAAATTCATTAGAGCCACCGGTTTATCAGCCACTGCGCTTACACTAGGTTTTTATTTTTCCGGTGAATCCAAAGCATCTACCATTATCAAAGGAGAAGATGCAGAGAATTATGGCGTATCACTGAATTCATGGATACATATTGATACCAATGGTAAAGTCACCATCGTGAGTCACCGCGCTGAAATGGGACAAGGGGCTTATCAGGCCATCCCGCAAATGATTGCAGAGGAATTAGAAGTAAACCTCGATGAAGTCAATATCATTTTTGGTAAAGGCGATACTGTTAAATATGGTAATCAAATTACCGGTGGTAGCTCTACGGTACGAGGAACTTACAAGAACTTATCAAAGCTCAGTGCCAGCGCTCGTGAAATGCTGATTACTGCTGCTGCAAACAAATGGAGTGTTCCTGCTGCAGAATGTTATGCGGAAGCCGGACATGTGATTCATCGTCCATCAGGTAAAAAAATGCATTACGGTGAGTTGGTAGTAGATGCTTCAAAATTGGAAGCGCCTAAAAATGTGCAACTGAAAAAAATAGAGGATTATAAATTGGTTCGAAAGCCACTTGCTCGTCAGGATACTCCACTCAAAACCAATGGTACGGCTGTTTTTGGTATTGATAAAACATTGCCCGGTATGTTATATGCCATGGTAGAACGCAATCCACGTTTGAGAGGAAAAGTAAAATCCTATGATGATACTGCTGCCTTAAAAGTGCCAGGTGTGAAAAAGGTATTCAAGGTCACCATGAAAGTATTTGATACGGATCGTGAGGGAATAGCTGTTGTAGCAGAATCAACTTGGGCTGCGATGCAAGGACGAAAAGCATTAAAAGTAGTGTGGGATGATGCAGGTTTTGATTATGTGAATACGGAAGATATCTATAAAAAAATGAAAGCGGAGTTACAATCCAAAGAAGGATTGTCTGCCAAAAAACAAGGTGACCCCGATCCGATCCTGGCACAACAAAAAAACAAATTGGATGTGGTCTATGAAACACCCTATCAAGCCCATGCTTGTATGGAACCTTTGAATTGTATAGCGCATCATAAAGGAGACTCGATTGAGATTTGGGGACCTATTCAGGCACCTGATTGGGTGCAAGGGGATATCAGTCAAAAAATGGGCGTGAAAAAAGAAAATGTGATTGTGAATATGACTTTCCTGGGAGGTGGCTTTGGTCGCAAAGCATTTTTAGATTATACGCATGAAGCCTGTTTGATTTCCAAAGAAGCAGGAGCACCGGTACAAGTTATTTGGACAAGAGAAGATGATATGACACAAGGACCTTTCCGTCCGGGTGTGAGTTACAGAGCGGAAGGTGCTGTGAATAATGGAGAGATCAGTGCGATCAAGTTCAGATTGTGCGGACAGAATATCGGACATTGGCTGGGTAGTAAAAAAGATGTACCGAATGATAGTGTGTTGGAAGGTTTTCAACCACATTATTTTGATAGTATCAAAAATATCAGCTTCTCAGATGTGCCATTTGAAACGCCGATTCCGATTATGTGGTGGCGTTCAGTATATGCATCTACCAATGGGTTTGCTTATGAGAGTTTCATGGATGAACTCGCTATTGCTGCGGGTAAAGATCCATTGGCATTCAGAAAGCAATACCTCAAGAGTGATCGTTGTCAAAAACTATTGGATAAAGTAGCAGAAGTGTCAGGGTGGAAAAACAGAAAACCCAAACAAGGTTATGGTATAGCGATCACAGAATGTTTCAGTAGTACGGTGGCGCAAGTGGTGAAAGTGTCTAAAGATGCAACAGGTAAAATCAAAATCGATAAAGTATGGGCGGTGATCGATTGCGGATGGTATGTAAATCCGGATACCGTTCGTGCGCAAGTGGAAGGTTCTATTGTGATGGCATTGGGTGCGGCCACCAATCATGAAATTCATTTCAAAGATGGACTGACGGTAGAGAAAAATTTCAATATCTATCGCATGCCAAAGATCAATGAGATTCCACCTATTGAAGTATTTATCATGGATAACAATGAAGATGCAGGTGGAGTAGGAGAACCCGGATTGCCACCATTCACGCCGGCATTGACCAATGCCATTTATGATTTAACAGGAAAACGAATCAGAAAATTACCCTTTGATCTCGCAAAGGTTTGATCGGATTTATTTTGATAATTTGCAGGTATGAAAAAGAAGATATCGATTGTAATAGTTGTATGTTCCATGGTCATCATTAGTAGTAGTTTTATACAAAGTGAGACACAAAAAAGTATTACCAGAGGAAAAGAAGTATATGGATTGTATTGTCAGAATTGTCATATGGAAGATGGAGTCGGTATGCCGGAAGTAAATCCGCCATTGGCAAAAGCAGATTACATGAAAAGACCTTCCAAAGATTTAATCAATGTAATCCTAAAAGGCTCTACCGGTAGTTTAACGGTGAATGGTAAAAAATATGTTGGAGCTATGCCTGCACAAGAATACCTCAGTGATGAACAGATCGCAGATGTATTGAATTATGCAAAAAATAGTTGGGGTAATAAAATTCCGGGTGTTATTACACCTGCGTTGGTAAAAGCGCAGCGTAAGTAATGTATTCGTATTGTTATCGAGGAGTTTGATCATGCAAGAAATCATTTCGATTATAAAATCTTATCAACAAGCAGTTGCAGAAGGTAAAAAAACAGCCTTGGCAACAGTCGTGCATGTTGAAGGCTCATCTTACAGAAGACCGGGTGCCCGCATGCTGATTACAGAAGATGCCGAAATCACCGGATCAATTAGTGGTGGATGTTTGGAAGGAGACGCATTTCGTAAAGCTTTGCACGTTATCCTTTCTGATAAAGCCATGTTGGTGACCTATGATACGGCTGATGAAGATGATGCCAAATTCGGAATGGGACTGGGTTGTCAGGGTGTGATACAAGTGTTGATTGAGCCATTACAAGGAGAGAGGGGGAAGGCTATTATGGATCTTTTGCAAAAAGCAACAGCATCCAGACAATATGCATCATTGGTAACTTTTTTTTCCATGAGTGACAAAAAAGCGCCACAATATGGATCATGTTATCTATTCACAGAGAAAGAAGAAACAACCGGTTCTTTACCTGTTTTATCAAAAGATGTGATAGAAGAAGAGGCAAGACAAGTAATAGCTCAGCGTAAGTCCTCTTTTAAAAAATATGAGATTGGTCAACAAGAAATCATCGTATTCACAGAGTTGATACAACCTCCCGTTTCATTGGTAGTTGTTGGTGCCGGTAATGATGTGATTCCTGTGGTGAAAATGGCGGAGATGTTAGGGTGGCAATCCACCGTACTCGATGGAAGACCTATGTATGCCAGCAGAGAAAGATTTCCGATGCCTTCATGTCAAGTCTTTCATAGTAAAGCCAATCAAATATTGGAACGTGTACAGATCGACGCAAGAACCGTATTTGTATTGATGTCGCATAATTATAACTATGATCTTGCGGTATTGAAAGTATTACTCAATCACCCCACAACTTATATTGGCGTATTGGGCCCTCACAAGAAAATGAAAATGATGATGGATGAACTAGCGGAAAATGGTATCGAGCTAACTGACAACCAAAAAGAAGCCATTCATGGTCCGGTGGGTTTGCATATTGGTGCAGAAACAGCAGAAGAGATCGCAGTATCCATTATCGCAGAAATACAAGCCAAGCTAACATCTACGGATACACGTCCACTGAAAGAAAAGCAGGATGCGATTCATCGCCGAGCGGACTTAGTCATTGAATCCACTTCTTCAACAGCCATTTAATACCAAGCATGCAAACCCCATCAACAGCAGTATTGATTTTGGCTGCAGGCGCATCTGTTCGTTTGGGTAGACCTAAACAAAGTTTGCTTTATCAGGGACAAACATTGGTACAAAAAATTGTTTCAACGGCTTTGGTGCTTCAATCAGGTCCTGTATTGTTGGTGTTGAAAGAGGGAGATGGTATAGATGTTCAGGAAGATGTAATCAAGATATATAATCCGGATGCAGCTTTGGGTATGGCCAGTTCTATACATTGTGGAATCAAATATTTAGAAACACAGCATCCGGATATCGAAACAGTGATCATCACGGTTTGTGATCAACCTTTTATTACGAGCAGTTTGTTACAAGAAATGATCACCCATCACCGGGAGACAAAGTTGCGCATCGTTGCTTGTAAGTATGATGATATTGTTGGGACCCCTGTTTTGTTTCATAAAACCATGTTCAAAGCTTTATATGGGTTAAACGGAGACAAGGGTGCTAAACAACTGATAAATCAGCATATACAACAGGTTGGATTGATTAACTTTCCACTCGGAAACATCGATGTAGATACAGAAGAAGACTATGAGCGATTGATTAAATTATAAAGAATGATTGTAGACAACCATCAACGAATACATAATTACTTAAGGATATCATTGACTGATAACTGTAATCTGCGATGCTTTTATTGCATGCCGGAAGATGAATATGATTTTGCCTCGGCTGCTCAGTTGATGCAAGTAGATGAGATTGAACAACTGGCTAAAATATTTGTGGCACAGGGAGTGGATAAAATACGACTCACAGGTGGAGAACCGTTGGTAAGAAAAGATTCCAAAGAGATCATTAAAAGATTGGCTCAGTTACCGGTTACACTTACTCTCACAACAAACGGTACTCGGTTACATGAATTCGCTGCTTTGTTAAAAGAAAGCAATGTTCAATCTGTCAATATTAGTCTGGATACTTTACAGTCTGATAAATTCAAGCTGCTTACTAAAAGAGATCAGTTTGAGATCGTTCAACAGAATATTCAACTAATGATCGATCAGGGCTTTCATACAAAAGTCAATATGGTAGTGCTGCGTGGTATGAATGATATGGAGATCCATGATTTTATTGAATGGACAAAAGACCAACCCGTACATGTTCGCTTTATTGAGTTCATGCCATTTGAAGGAAATCGTTGGACGAGTAACAAGGTTTTTACGATGGATGAGATACTATCAACCATTGCAGAGAAATATCCAATCGTACCGTTGCAGGCTGAGAAACATGATACAGCAAAGAAATTCATGGTTCCCGGGCATCAGGGAACCTTTGCAGTAATTAGTACCATGAGCGCTCATTTCTGTGGCGATTGTAATCGCATGCGATTGACAGCAGATGGTAAAATGAAAAATTGTTTGTTCTCCAAAGATGAAGTGGATTTGTTAACACCCTTGCGAAAAGGAGAAGATGTATTGCCATTGATTCATCAATCCATTGCAGCAAAAGCGGCGCAGTTGGGCGGACAGTTCACGCAAGACTATCAGCATTTGCAAGCGGAGAGTATTCAAAACAGAAGTATGATCACGATCGGAGGATAAATCAGTTATTAATATCAGCAAGTTTATGATCAGCGTTTCAGAAGCTCGGGCAATCATTCAACAACATATCGTAACCCTATCTCCGGTACTACGAATATTACCTGATGCACTGGGTTATACCATTGCCGCTGATGTTTTTGCAACCGTAGATATTCCCGCCTATCCACAATCGTCGATGGATGGATATGCTTTTTCTTATACAGATTGGCAACAAAACAAACCATTACAGATTAGCGGCGAAATGGCGGCCGGAACTAAGGAGTCTATTTCATTGCCATCAAAAACAGCTGTGCGCATTTTCACAGGTGCTCCCGTGCCTCCTGGAGCTGATACGGTGGTGATGCAAGAAAAAGTGATTGCTGAAAAAGGAATATTAACCATTCAAGATGATCAATTACAAGCCGGTGCCAATGTTCGACCAAAAGGATCAGAAATCAAGGTAGGAGAACTGGCCTTGCCATCAGGCACTTTATTGACTCCGGCAGCTATTGGATTTCTTGCAGGTATTGGTGTTACAGAAGTAACGGTATATCCTTCACCCGTTGTTACCATCATCATCACAGGAAATGAATTGCAAACACCCGGACAACCCCTAGAGTACGGACAAGTATATGATGCCAATTCATTTGCATTATCTGCGGTGTTACAGCAATACGGTGTTCAACAAATAGAAGTGATACAAGTGCCTGATGTCATAGAACGATTGAATGAAGCATTATCTCAGGCACTGCAAAAAAGTGATCTGGTCTTATTAACAGGAGGTGTGAGTGTAGGAGACTATGATTTTGTAACCCGTTCCGCAGAATATTGTGGCATTACTACCCAATTTCATAGGCTCAAACAAAGACCGGGAAAACCTTTGTTCTTTGGTACAAAAGGTCGGCAAATGATATTTGGGTTACCCGGTAATCCTTCTTCTGTACTCACTTGTTTTTATATGTATGTGCTGCCTGTGATCATGGGTATGAAAAAGGCTGGAACTGGGTTAGTCCAACAACAAGTGCCGCTTTCGCAGAGCTATCATAAAACAACACAGCTGACCCATTTTTTGAAAGGTTGGTATGATGGACAAACCGCTGCACCATTGGGGGCGCAAGAGTCCTATCGGATGCGTTCATTTGCAGGTGCAAATTGTTTGATAGAAATTGAGGAGAAAGCAGAACGTATGGAGCAAGGAGCGTTGGTTACCATTCATTTGTTATCTGCTTAAAGCTATTGTATGGATCCCTTTTATTGGTTTTATATATTATTGTTCATCGTGGCTTTTCTGTATGCTTCAGTTGGGCATGGAGGTGCAAGCGGCTATTTAGCACTGATGGCTTTATTTAGTGTGGCGCCTGAAGTGATGAAGCCAACGGCATTATTGCTGAATTTATTCGTATCACTCACCGCCTTTATTCAATTTTATCGAGGTAAGCATTTTGTATGGAAAGTGTTTTTACCGCTGGCATTGGCTTCTGTACCCATGGCATTTGTGGGTGGATTGATCACCATTGATGCAACACTCTATAAAAAAATATTGGGGCTGCTTTTATTGTTTTCTGTGGTTCGTTTATTGATTCCGTCGAAAAAGAATATTGCTGATTTGCAACCATCGCATTTTTACGGAGCTTTGTTGATGGGGGGAGTGATTGGATTGTTATCGGGAATGATTGGTATCGGAGGCGGCATTATTCTTTCTCCTTTGTTATTATTTTTCAAATGGACAGACCAAAAACAAACAGCCGCTATCAGTGCCCTGTTTATTTTTGTGAATTCTGCATCCGGATTGATGGGGCAGCTGACCAATGGTATTCAGTTCAGCACAGATATGTATGGTTATGTAGGTGTTGCTTTTGTAGGTGGGATCGGAGGTGCCTATTTTGGAGCCATGAAATTTAAACAGACAAGTATGCAGAAAATTTTAGCGATTGTATTGGCAGTAGCAGCTTATAAATTATTATTCACAACAGCTTAACGATAACTATGAAATATTTGATTCTTTTGTCTGTGCTATGTGTATCTCAGTTGGTATATGCACAGCATGATACAAAATCTACTGATTATTTTACGATAGAAGGTAAAGTCAAACAAACAATAAAGTTTACATTGGAAGATGCTACTGCCTTCAATAGTATTTCTTTTGATAGCATCGTTATTTACAATCATCTGGTAGTGAGAAAGTCGGTACTGAAGAAAGTAAAGGGTGTTTTATTAAAAGATATTTTAGCAAAGTCCTCATTTGATAGTAATGATCCAAAGTCTTTGAGTGAATATTACATTACTTGTATCGCATCAGATGGGTACAAAGTGGTGTTCTCTTGGAATGAAATATTTAATACTGCCATTGGAAAGCAACTGATGATTATTACGGAAGCTGATGGTGTAAAAGCATCTGCTTTATCACAGCGTATAGCTATCATTTCTCCTGCTGACGTCGCTACAGGTAGAAGATATGTACATGGGCTTTCGAGAATTGTTGTGAGTAGAGTTGAATCATTAAATTAATGCAGTAGATAATGAAGATCCTTTTTTTTGGACAATTGGTTGAAGTGGTAGGTGCAAAGGAACTAAGTATTGAGGGTGGTACAGATATACATGCTTTGACTTCTTCTCTTCATCAGCAATTTCCTTTGTTAGCCCAAGCGAAATATGTAATAGCAGTAGATCAGGAAATAATTTCTGATAATCGGAATTTACAAGAACACAATATTGTAGCATTGATGCCCCCTTTTTCCGGAGGATAATATGAGTCAAGAATCATTATATGAACGATATCATCGACAAATGATCTTGCCGAATTTCGGTACAAGGGCGCAACTGCTTTTACAGGAATCCAAGGTGTTGGTGATCGGTGCGGGTGGATTGGGTTGTCCGGCACTACAATATTTGGTGGGTGCTGGTGTTGGGTATATCGGAATTGTAGATGGAGATCAAGTGTCATTAAGTAATCTGCACAGGCAAACATTATTTACTTCGGACGATGTTGGACAGAACAAAGCGGAAGTTGCCGCAAAGAAGTTAAATCGGCTAAATCCTGATATCCATATCGAAGCCATTCCGGTTCATCTCAGCAATCAACACGCACTAGAAGTTATCAATCGGTTTGATATCATCCTCGATGGTACCGATAATTTTACTACTCGTTATATGATCAATGATGCTTGTGTGTTATTGAAAAAGACATTGGTATATGGCGCAGTATCTCAATACGAAGGTCAGGTAGCTGTATTCAATCATTTTTTACCAAATGGACAACCTTCTGCCAATTATCGGGATATCTTCCCGGATCCACCCAAAGAGGGTTCTGTATTGAACTGTGTGGATGCAGGAGTGTTAGGTGTGTTGCCCGGTATCATCGGTACTATGCAGGCTGCAGAAGTTATTAAATTGATTACAGGTATCGGAGAGCTGTTGGTGAATCAGTTATTAACCTATCAATTCAATAACCATCAGGTATTTACTGTTAAAATAACTCCACAGTCTAAGACATCCTCATTCATACCCACTGATGCAACTGCATTTAAAGCCATTGATTATGTATGGCTTTGTTCATCACCCCCAAACACTTTAGAAATCAACGCAGCTGAATTTGATCAGTTGACGAGTCAGAAAAATATTGATATTGTTGATGTAAGGGAATTGCATGAATTGCCGGTTGTTCAGACATTCAGCCATCTTCGTATTCCGCTTTCGGATTTAAAAGAATCAGCCGGACAACTTAAAAGTGATACAGTTGTTGTATTTTGTCAATCAGGAATGAGGAGCCTACAAGCTGCAAAAGAGTTATCAGCTTTATGGGGCGATACAAAAAGAGTATATAGTTTACAAGGCGGTATTTTGTCTTGGATCAGATTTGCAGAAAAGAAATAGTATGAAAGAACGTACACCTAAAAATATTTTTATTCAAGGAGCGATCAGTAGTGCATTTATTGCGGATAGCATACAAAAACACAGTACCAAAACAGACATTGGTGGACATAGTATTTTTTTGGGTCAGGTACGTGCGGATGAAATAGAAGGTAAAAAGGTAGTAGCCATTGAGTATACAGCTTATGAAGAAATGGCATTACAGAAAATGCATGAGATAAGAGAGGCTGTTTTTGCTGAATACCCACTTACATGTATGCATGTGTATCATAGTTTGGGTAAAGTGGCAGCCGGAGAGATCTGTTTATTTGTGTTTACATCATCTGCTCATCGAAAAGCTGCAACAGAAGCCTGTAGTGTATTGGTAGAAAGAATCAAGGCAGAATTGCCGGTTTGGGGAGCTGAAATATTGGAAGATGAAACCCATCAATGGAAAGTGAATCAATAATTATGGTAGATATCACATCAAAATCAAATACGTTTAGACAAGCCATTGCCATTGCTACTGTAACAGTATCAAAGCAGGAAACCATTGATGCGATTCTGGGAAAAAAAGTACCCAAAGGAGATGTATTTGAATTTTCACGTGCAGCCGGATTATTGGCCATCAAAAAAACCAGCGATGTTATACCTGATTGCCATCCTTTGCCAATAGAGTATGCAGCCATCAAACATGAAGTTGCTGGTTTGAGCATATTAATTACCGTTGAAGTACATACCATCTATAAAACCGGTGTAGAAGTAGAAGCGATGCATGGCGCATCGGTGACTGCATTGACAATGTACGATATGCTAAAGCCCTTGGATAAAGGAGTGGAGATTGCAAATATTAAACTGTTACAAAAATCAGGTGGTAAATCAGATAAGTCTTTAATGGATTCATCCGCTATTAATTGTGCAGTGGTTGTTTGCTCCGACACAGTATCAGCAGGTAAGCAAGAGGATGTTTCCGGAAAAACAGTGATACAAAAAGTAGAACAATGGGGTGTTACAGTTGCACATTATGAGATCATTCCGGATGATCAGGACCAAATTCAACAGCTGGTAAAAAAGTTTTCAGTAGAAGGATGTAAGTTGATCTTGTTAAGCGGAGGAACCGGTTTATCTCCAAGGGATATCACACCTGAAGCGGTAGCGCCTTTGATCGATCGTCCTATTCCCGGTATCATGGAAACCGCTCGCCAATATGGTCAGCAAAGAACGCCATTTGCCATGTTATCAAGAGGTGTATCCGGATTCGTGAAAAACAGTTTGGTGATTACTTTACCCGGTTCTGTTAAAGGAGTAGCCGAAACTATGGATGCATTGTTTCCACAAATTTTACATGTTTTCAAAGTGGCAGATGGAAGTCGCCATGAATAAGCGTTTTTTTCAAGTGAAAGATCAGTTGTGCAGAAGACCTATTGACCGATTTTAATTTCCTGTCTTTCGTCATTTCTGATATAATGCTTAGCTTACAAATCGTTTTATTACGTTAATAAATTTTTTCAAATGCCAAAGTATACGCTCTCTGTCAACAACAAACAAATGTCTGTTGAAGTAGATGCAGATACCCCACTTCTTTGGGTACTGCGAGATCAATTGAATCTGGTTGGAACCAAATATGGATGTGGTGTTGCACAATGTGGGGCCTGCACCATTCATTACAATGGAAGTCCTGTTCGCTCTTGTCAGTTACCCATTGCTGCAGTAGGCAATGGAAAAGTGGTTACCATTGAAGGGTTGAGTGAAAACGGAGACCATCCTGTACAGCAAGCGTGGATAGAAATGGATGTGGCGCAATGTGGTTATTGTCAGGCCGGACAAATCATGGCGGCTGCTGCATTGTTGAAAAAGAATCCGAATCCAACGGATGAAGAGATAGATACCACCATCACCAATATTTGTCGTTGTGGTACCAATGTTCGTATACGTAAAGCCATTCATTTGGCTGCATCAAAAGGAGGTAAGTCATGAGTCATCCATCTGTATCCAGAAGAAATTTTCTAAGGGTAAGCATGATCGCCGGTGGCGGTATGCTGGTAGGTTTTTCTGCATTGAGCAATTCCGAGACCGGAGAGAATACAGAAGCAACTCCATTCTCACCCAATGCTTATATCAAAATATCACCTGATGGGAAGATTACATTGATGTCTCCCAATCCTGAGATTGGTCAGGGTGTAAAAACATCTTTGGTGATGTTGATCGCTGAGGAAATGAATGTGGATTGGCAAACCATAGATGTAGAAATTGCTCCATTAGATGCTAAGTATGGTAGTCAAACTACTGGCGGTAGTGGCGCTATCAGAAGTCGATATGCGCCGCTCAGACAAGCCGGTGCTACTGCCAAAGCCATGTTGATGTCTGCTGCTGCTGATACTTGGGGTGTAGCTGTAACCGATTGTTATGCTGAGAAAGGTTTTGTGATCCATAAAAGTTCCGGAAAAAAATTATCCTACGGAGAGCTGGCTACTAAAGCCGCCGGAATGCCGGTACCTACAAATGTGCCTTTAAAAGATCCCAAAGATTTTACCATTATTGGTACACGTGTCAAAGATGTGGATGCGAAAGCCATCGTAACCGGTAAGCCATTATTTGGTATCGATACCAGAAAAGAAGGAATGTTATATGCCGTAGTGGCTCGTCCACCTGCACATGGAAAAAAACTGCAATCATTTGATGACAGTGCTGCTTTGAAAGTGAATGGGGTGAAAAAAGTGGTACAGGTGAAAAATAGTGTAGCCGTATTGGCTACTTCTACCTGGGCTGCCATGAAAGGAAGAACAGCTTTAAAAATAAATTGGGAAGATGCTTCTAAACTAGAAAGTACCACTGACCATGAAAAAGCATTTCGTGAATTATTGAGTAAGCCTGCAGCTACTCCTAATAGAAATGATGGCGATGTAGATGCTGCTATGGCTGCTGCTACAAAAGTGTTGGATGTGATGTATGAAGTGCCTGTTCTTTCACATGCACAAATGGAGCCCTTGAATTTTTATGCAGATGTACGTGATGGAAAAGCAGAACTCTATGGTCCTACACAAGTACCACAAAGTCTGGTGTCAGCAGTTGCTAAAGAGCTGAATATACCGGCAACCAATGTGTCATTGGGTTTGCCCAGACAGGGGGGAGGATTTGGTAGAAAACTACGTCCTGATAATGGTGTAGAAGCTGCGTTGGTATCTCAGGCAGCACAATGTCCAGTTCAAGTGCAATGGTCGCGTGAAGATGATATGCAGAATGATTTTTATCGTCCCAGTGGTATGTTCCGTTTCAAAGCGGCTATTAAAGACGGTAATTTGGAAGCATGGCATCAATCTTTTGCATCTTTAAGTAATGGAAGAAGTCCGGATACTTATCCTGCCGGTGCAATTCAAAATCTGAAAATCGAAAGCCATAGTTTGCCCACTAATATTCCCACCGGTCCATGGCGTGCACCTACACATAATGTTCAGGCATTTGCCAATGAATCTTTTATGGATGAGGTAGCACATGAACTTAAAAAAGATCCGGTAGCGTTTCGCTTGGAATTATTGAAAAAAGCAAAAGAGCAGCCTGTTGGGAAATTGGCTTATGATCCTGATAAATTTATCAGCGTCATAGAACTCGTTGCAAAAATGTGCAATTGGGGTAAAACACCTGCCAATACTTATCGTGGATTCTCTACCTGGTTTTCATTCAATAGTTATGTAGCGCAGGTAGTAGAAATACAAATGCTAAAAGGGAAGCCTCGCATTACAAAAGTGTATTGTGCGGTGCATTGTGGTAAAGTGGTGAATGTAAGCGGTGCAGAGAATCAGGTACAAGGTGCTGTCGTAGATGGGTTAGGACATGCCGTATACACCAAACTCACATTCAATAACGGATCAGCGGTACAAACCAATTTTGGTCCATACAATTTTGTGAGGATGCGCAATACGCCGTTGGATGTGGTGGTTCAATTCGTACCATCAGAAGAAAATCCAACCGGTTTAGGAGAACCCGGTTTGCCACCGATCGCTCCGGCATTGGCAAACGCACTCTTTGCAGCAACCGGTAAACGATTCAGAAAAATGCCTTTTGTGGATGATATTGAGTTTGCTTGATGGGGAGTTGAAGTCAAAAGTAAAAAGTAAAAAGTCAAAAAAAACTGTGTAACTCCGTTTTCAACTCTGCGTAACTCTGTGGTTAAAAAATAAACCACAGAGTTACGCAGAGTAAGGAACAGAGTTGCACAGTTTTTTAACCCATATTTCAAATCTGCTATCTGAGATCTGACATCACTTTATTTCGCTCCAAACACTTTTTTCAGAATATCGCTGGTTCTCGCCAACGGATTTTTTCTGATTTCTTTTTCTTCTACTGCTACTTGATAGAAAATACCGCTCAATGATCGCTCAGTAACATAAGCTGCTAAGTCGGGGTTGATTTTATCGCGAACCAATGGCAATTTGTTGTAACTGCTAATGAGTGTATTCCAATGCTTAGTGGCATCAACTTTCTCGAGTGAGCTTTCTATTACCGGACGAAATGCTTCTGTAAGTGGACTGGTTGTTTTACTTTTCAGATAGGAAGTAGCGGCAGTATCAGATCCTTTCAAAATACCTACTGCATCCTGAAAACTCATTTGTTTAATCGCATTAGCGAAAATGGGAGCTGCGCTTTTACAAGCATCTTCCGCAGCACGGTTCATACTCAATATGGCATCATCTACTTGTTTACCTAGTCCAACACTTCTTAATGTTCTTTCAATTTTTTGAGCTTCAGGCGGCAACAATATTTTCAGTGCAGCATTGGCAAAGAAACCGTCTGTTTGTGATAAAAGATTCGCTCCTTTTGTGGAACCTGTTACCAAGGCTTCTTTTAATCCCGATACAATATCATTATTGCTCAAACCTGTTTGATTTCCGCTCACTGCATTCTTGGCTTTGTTTAATAAACCGCCCAATCCTTGCGCTTGCAGTCCCTGATACAATACAACGAGCAATACCAGTGTAATGATTCTTTTCATAATCGATTTGTTTAAAATGAATGGCTGATCGTATACTCCAAAAATGATACCAATCCTTGCAGATCAAAAATAACAGTGAAGGATGGAAAAAGATGTGAAGAATACCTTATAAAATGGACTAACGGTATGGACACAACAGTGTATACACTTATCTTAGGCTTGAAAATTATCAAAAAATGAAACAGATATTTACTCGTTTCCTGGTTGCATTGTTCATCTTAACAGCAACAGAAACCTATGCACAAACCAGTACTTTTATTTTGATGCGCCATGCTGAGAAGGATACTACTGCCCAAGGTTCTACCATGATGCAGGCAGATCCTCCATTGAGTGCTGAAGGTACAGCTCGTGCTGCCCGCATACCCGAAGTGTTGAAAATGTATCAGCCCGACGCTATTTATTCTACCAATTTTAAACGCACCAAGTCAACTGTTGGGCCATTGTCAGTTAAAACCGGTAAAGAAGTGCAGGTGTATGATCACAGAAACTTAAAAGGTTTTGCGGATGAATTATTGAAAATGCAGGGTAAAACAGTGGTAATAGCCGGACATTCCAACTCTACGCCGATGTTGGTTAATTTGCTGCTAAAAGAAAACAAATACCAAAACTTGGATGAATCGGTGTATGATACTTATTGGATTGTGACCGTTACGGATGGAAAAGCGGAAGCTAAGATCATGAAGTATTAGATATGGATTGATGGCTTTTTTGCAACCTTTTTTCTTTTCTTCAGCAGTAGAACCAGCTTAGATCAATATTCTAAGCTGGTTTTTTATAGGCAGAAAGGAGTCCTGTAATTTGTCATAACCCAACAAATTGTACCTTTGCGCCCTGAAAGAAAGAGCAAATACCCTTTCTTTCGGATTTATTGAACATGAAGTACGAAAAAGAGATCAACCGTCGCAAGACTTTCGCCATTATTTCCCACCCGGATGCCGGTAAAACAACCCTTACAGAGAAATTACTCTTGTTTGGTGGTGCCATTCAAACAGCAGGTGCTGTTAAAAGCAACAAGATCAAGAAGCACGCCACATCTGATTTTATGGAAATCGAGCGTCAAAGAGGTATCTCAGTAGCTACTTCCGTGATGTCTTTTGAGTACAAGGATATTTTGATCAATCTCTTGGATACGCCCGGACACAAAGACTTTGCTGAAGATACTTATCGAACACTCACTGCAGTGGATAGTGTCATTCTGGTAGTCGACAGTGTAAATGGGGTAGAAGACCAGACCAGAAGATTGATGGAAGTATGTAGAATGCGCGATACACCGGTGATCGTTTTTATCAATAAAATGGACCGTGACGGTAAAAATCGCTTTGATCTACTGGAAGAAATTGAAAAAGAACTGCATATCTCTCTTCATCCCATGACCTGGCCCATCAATAGTGGTAAGGAATTCAAAGGGGTGTATAATCTGCACGATAAGAATCTGCGTTTGTTTACAGCAAGTACAAAAGCGGAAGAGGATGATACCATTGCCATTGATGATTTGTCGTCTGCTTTGCTTGATGAAAAAGTAGGAGAAAAAGATGCTGCACAGTTAAGAGAAGATGTGGAGCTAATAGATGGTGTATACGGAGAATTAAAAGTAGACGATTATCTCACAGCTAAAATCGCTCCGGTATTTTTTGGTAGTGCGGTGAATAATTTCGGGGTAAAAGAAATGCTGGATACTTTCATTCGAATTGCTCCTGTTCCACGCAGCAGAAATACTTCCACACGTACCATTGAAGTAGGAGAAGATAAATTCAGTGGGTTCATCTTTAAAATTCATGCCAACCTAGATCCCAAACACCGTGATCGTATTGCTTTCATGCGTGTATGTAGTGGAAAGTTTGAGCGAAATAAATATTATCACCATGTTCGATTAGATAAGGATATGCGTTTTAGTAATCCTTACACATTCATGGCGCGGAGTAAAGATGTGATCGATGATGCCTATGCCGGGGATGTGGTAGGTTTATTTGATACGGGTAACTTCAAAATTGGTGATACTTTGACAGAAGGGGAGGATTTCTTCTTCACAGGAATTCCTACTTTTTCACCCGAAATATTCAAAGAGCTGGTGAATAAAGATCCCATGAAGACCAAGCAATTGGAAAAAGGGATCAGTCAGTTAACAGATGAGGGGGTTGCACAATTGTTCACGCAATATGGAGGTACCAAAAAGATCATAGGTTGCGTGGGTGAACTCCAGTTTGAAGTGATACAATACCGTTTATTACAAGAATATGGTGCAGCCTGCGAATTCAGAACCTTACCTTTTTATAAGGCTTGTTGGCTAACGAGTAATGATGCAAAGAAGTTGGAAGATTTTCTGCGATTCAAACAACAAAACTCAGCGGAAGATAAAGATGGGCATCCGGTATATTTGGCACAAAGCGAATGGTTTTTGAATACTGAGATCACCAATAATCCTGATATCAGTTTCCATTTCTCTAGCGAGATTCATAAATAACATTTAACCGGCAATAGGCAACTGTATCGTGAATACAGCTCCTTTATTTATTCCTTCGCTGAAAGCGGCAATCATGCCGCCATGGTTTTGGATGATCTTACGTGTGAGATAGAGTCCAATACCTGCGGATATTTCCCCCTCGGTACCGGATTGTCCTTCAGAAGTGAATTTTTGAAAAATAAGTTCCGCTTTCCCCGATTCAAATCCCACACCTTTATCAGCAATCAGGATATGAATATGTCCGCTGAATAAATGCACTTTGATAATGACTTCTCCACCTCTGTGCGAAAACTTAATGGCATTGCCGATAATATTTGAAATGGCTTGTGACAATAAACGAAGATTGCACTTCACCGATACATCCGGAATATGATGTTTCAGTACTTGAATCTGTTTCGACAAACCAGATATATGTTGTGCATCAATCGCCAGACCAATCACCTGTTCAATCTTAATACTTTCATATACATGCGATTGATTTTCTTCATTCCCTCCTTCAAGAATCATGACCATGTCTTCTATAAAGCGAAGTTGTTCGGTAGCTGTTTTATGCACCAGTAAACCGTAATGTTGAATCGTGTCCTGATTTTTTTCCGTCTGGATCAGCGCACCGATATGACTCATTTGCGCAAAAGCTGTTCTTAGGTCATGAGATAATAAGGCCAATAAGTCTTTTCTTTCTCTTAATAACCCATCCATTGAGTCAATCGTCAACTGCACTTGTTGAAGCAATTGTCCGGCTTCATCTGTATAATGTAAGGGCAGTGTCGGGATAATTTTTTTTCCGGTATAATCAGATAATGCTTTTTTCGCTTCGTGTAAAGGCCATAAAAGTCCACGTAAAAGATATAAAGTACCGGCAGTTGCAACCAATGTGGCTAATAATGCAACTGCAATAATATTCCAGCCCTCTAAAGAAATCCAATGAAATGCAATTGCCATGATCAAGACAATTAACGGTATATGCACACCAATAAATGCAATGAATAAAAACTTCATTGTATAGTTGGTGGATAGGAATCCGGGTTTGGAGAAAAACCGGTACACATTTTTCATACGGTGGAAAATTGCCCTGCAAAAATGCTTCCTTTACATCGGATAACGGGCAAAAACTTAAAAAAAGATTAAAAAATGAATGTGTTTCATACTAATCACTTGATAATCAGTCGGTTTAACATCGCCCATGAAGCCGATTTTTTTGCCCTCAATAGTCACCCTGAAGTGATGCGTTACATCCGACAGGTCAAAACAGAGGAAGAATGTCGGTCTTTTTTAAAAGAAAATATTCATTTGTATAAGGATGGTTCTGTGATTGGAAGGTATCATGTAGCTCAAAAGTCAACTCTTGCCTTTGCCGGAACATTTTCTGTTTTAATGATGCCGGATCGGGATGCTTTTCATATTGGGTATGCGCTGATGCCTTGGGCACAGGGAAAAGGATGGGCAAAGGAATTGGTAATCAATGGTCTCCGCTGGGTTTTTGAACATACGAATCAGCAGCAAATTTTTGCCATTACGGAGCCTGACAATACAGCTTCAGCATTTGTTTTAGCCAAGACGGGGTTTTCTAAATTGGAATCCATTCAGCAAAGCGGAAAGCTGTTGGATGTATATGTCACTCATAGAAACGCGTAAGGCTTGATGGCTTCATCTTCGAATCCCTACCTTTGCAGCCATCTATGAAGTCGAAAACACTCAAAAAAGACAAAGTCAATATCATTACACTGGGTTGTAGCAAGAATCTGGTAGACAGTGAAGTACTCAGCGGACAATTAAGTGCCAATGACATTGATGTGGTACATGAGAATACAAAACTGGATCACAATATCGTAGTCGTAAATACTTGCGGATTTATCGATAAAGCCAAAGAAGAGAGTATCAATACGATTTTGGATCAGGTGGAATTAAAACGTAGAGGAAAACTGGATAAAGTATATGTGACCGGATGTTTAAGTGAACGTTACCGTGGTGATCTGGAAGCTGAAATGCCTGAAGTAGATGCCTGGTTCGGAACCATGGAACTTCCATTGATCTTGAAAAAATTTGAAGCAGATTATAAGTCTGAATTAGTAGGGGAAAGGTTGCTCAGTACGCCCCAGCATTATGCATATATGAAGATCAGTGAAGGTTGTAACCGTACCTGTTCTTTTTGTGCCATTCCACTCATGCGTGGACAACACGTCAGCAAACCCATCGAAGAGTTGGTAGCAGAAGCAGAGAGCTTGGTAAAAAAGGGTGTAAAAGAAATTATGCTGATTGCCCAGGAGCTGACTTATTACGGATTGGATATTTACAAGAAGAGAGAGCTGCCTCGTTTATTGAATGCATTGGCAGACGTAAAAGGATTGGAATGGATTCGCTTGCATTATGCTTACCCCAGTAAGTTTCCATTGGAAGTGCTGGATGTAATGCGTGAACGGGACAATATCTGTAAGTACCTGGATATGCCTTTGCAACATGCCAGCAATAACATGCTAAAAGCCATGCGAAGAAATATCACACGTGAAGAAATGACGGAGTTGATTCATCAGATCAGAGAGCGTGTACCGGGCATTTGTTTGAGGACCACACTCATTGCCGGCTTCCCCGGTGAGACAGAAGAAGATGTAGAAGAATTGAAAGATTTTCTTCGTGAACATCGCTTTGATCGGGTTGGTATTTTCAGTTATAGTCATGAAGAAAATACCGGTGCGTATGATCTGGATGATAATATTCCGGCAGAAGTAAAAGCGGAGCGCGCGCAGGAAGTGATGGAAGTACAACAAGAAATCAGTTACGAAAAGAACCAAGAGAAAATTGGTAAGATCTTCAAAGTATTAATCGATAAAAAAGAAGCCGGCCGCTACTTAGGTCGCACCGAATTTGATAGTGTAGAAGTAGATAATGAAGTAGTGGTACATTCTTCCAAAAAACTTACACCGGGAACCTTTGTACAGGTTAAAATTACCAAAGCATATGATTATGATTTGGAAGGGGAAACGGTTTAGAAGAAAAGAAACAAGGCACAATATGCAAGACACAAGGAAGTTTCAAGGAGTAAGACACAAGACACAAGGAATCTTTAAGAACCAAGGCTCACTTCCTTGAAACTTGTTTCTTGAAACTTTCTTGTACCCTGTACCTTGTTCCTTGTATCTTATTTTATATTTCTTATTTCTGTATTTTCTTTGAGTACAAAATAGAGGCAGACCATCAGAGATAATACAAAGTATCCTGTGAGAACAGGAATCGCCAATGGTGTGTATTGCGATAAGCCAAACCAATCATTGTTTTGAATCAATAACGATAACCCGAATATTGTTTTGAGCGTCTCCCAAATCCAGGCATATTTACTTCTGTCCATCAGTTCCGTGAAAGCATAGACCTGAAGAAAAACAAAGGCACCGTATATAAACATATTGGGACTTCCAATGGCTGCAATATTTCCAAATAAGTAACTGATGAATAATAGTGTGATGGCAAGTTGTACCCATGACCAAATCACCATGGTTTTTGTATGACCGGTATCATATTTTTCAAAATGATAAACATCTTCAATTTTATAAACAGGAAATTTTGCGGCCACATCATCGGGTCTCCATCCGGTAGGCATGAACCAGATACGTAATTTATCTTTCCAATTTTTCGCATGCCAGGCATCTTTGATTAATAACCATAAATGCATAAAATTGATCTTGATCGGATTCCAGGTTCTTACCGGTCTTGTAATGCCATACACGGCAGGTACATCAGCCAACTCTTCTTGATAAGTACCAAATAGTTTATCCCAAATAATGAATATCTGTCCATAGTTCTTATCCATGTACTCCTTATTGATGGCATGATGTACACGATGGTGTGAGGGCGTAACAATGATATTTTCCAGAAAACCCATTTTGCCAATATGCTGGGTATGATACCAGAACTGCGCAAACAAATGCAAAGGCGCTACGATGGCAATCACTTGTCCGGGCACACCCAATATGGCTGCAGGTAAAAGAAATATGGTGAATATTTTAATGATCGATGAAATACTTTGTCTCAATGCACAAGCCAGATTAAAATCTTCGCTGCTGTGATGTATGATATGATTGTTCCAGAAAATATTGTATTCATGTGCAATGCGGTGGATCCAATATCCCGCAAAATCAAGAGCGATAAAAGCGATCAAGTAAGTGAGAAACCCATTGGGTACTTGCGTAATGGCCAGTTGATTCACCATCCACTCATAGCTGATCACTACCAGACTCAATCCCAATACATCTTTCGTTACATTGGTAATACCTGAACTCAAACTGGAAATCATATCCAGTGTACGAACGGTTTCTTTTCCTCGATACCACCCATACCATTTTTCAAATAATACCAGCAATAAGAAAGCGGGCATAGCAATCAAAATGATCTTTCCGTAAGTTTCCATAAGGTAATCGTATCTGTAAATTTAAAGCTCCTTTTTCATAAATGAACAACCTTAAAAAAAGATGAAACGGAACAGGTTTTAAGCGACATTTGTGACTCAAATTTTAGTTATGAAGGTTGTTATTATCGGCGGAGGTATTGTTGGATTGAGCAGCGCTTATTATTTGTCTGAATCAGGTCATGAAGTGACTGTGATCGATAAAACGGATATTTCCGGTAATTGCTCTTACGGTAATGCAGGATATGTTTGCCCAAGTCATTTTGTACCCTTGGCAACCCCCGGTATCGTAAAACAAGGACTTAAATGGATGTGGAATAGTAAAAGTCCGTTTTACGTTCAACCTAGGCTGAATTTGAGTCTCATCGACTGGGGATTAAAATTTATGCGTAGTGCCACACCCGAGCATGTGGAGCGTTCGGCCATTCCTTTACGTGATATTGCAATATTGAGTCAGAAAATGTATGAAGACTGGACACGCCTTCCTCAATTTCAGTTTGCCTATGAACACAAAGGTTTGCTGGAAGTTTTTCAGACTGAGAAGGGTGGCGATCATGCAAAACATATCATGCATCGAGCCCATGAATTGGGATTGGAGGACACAGTACTCCTAGATGCATCGGAATTACAAGCGCTAGAGCCTCACACTACTGTAAAAGCTAAAGGTGCAGTATGGTTTAAGTGCGATGCTCATTTATACCCTAATAAACTGATGATACAACTGGTTGCTGATTTGAAAAATAAAGGGGTTCGTTTTATACTGAATGATGAAGTAACAGGTTTTGAAAAGAATCAGCAGCAAGTGACCAAGGTGAAAACAACCAAGCAGGTCATTGATGCCGATTCAGTAGTCATAGCAGCGGGTTCTTGGAGCCGCGAGCTCTCCGCATTGCTTCAACTGAAAATCCCTTTGATGCCCGGACGAGGCTATTCTGTTACACTAGAAGATTCTCCGCATCGACTCAACTATCCATCCGTATTGATTGAGGGTCGGGTGGCTTTAACTCCCATGGATGGCAATAAAATTCGTTTTGGAGGAACGATGGAAATTACATCCACCCAAACACCTCCACGTTATCAAAGGGTACAAGGTATTTTAGATGCTGTAAAACGCTATTATCCTGAATTCGATGTTCCAATGCCGGCACCTGAACAAATCTGGTATGGATACAGACCTTGTTCGGCAGATGGACTACCGTACCTAGGTCGTACCCAAAAGTGGAAAAACGTTGTCATGGCAACCGGACATGCCATGGTAGGATTGAGCCTGGGAGCCGGAACCGGTAAGCTGGTCAGCGAAATAGTCAATGAATCATCCCTGAGTATGGATATCAGTGCATTTAAGCCGGAGAGGTTTGGATAGTTAGTCCATAGTCCATGGTCAATGGGTTTTTGCTATGGACTATGGACTATTGGCCATAGACTATCATAAAATTGACCAACGGCATAAGCAATATCAGGTAAGTTGTACTTTTATTCCTTATTATGAAGCATCACTGTAGCCGATTATCATACGAAAGCACCGGATATTTTTCGAAGATCGTGACCGATTATCTTGTTCAGGCTGATACTGTCAGACCTTTTTTTGTGCATACACCGGATATCCAAGGAATCAAAGAAGCTATTGCTGCCAGACAATCTTTTCAAACACCGAGAACGGTTTTGGTAAAAGCATTAGTGGAACAGTATGCTCAAACAGCTACCTCTGCATTGGTTCAGCAACAAATACAGTCTTTATTATCTGAGAAAACCTTCACCGTCGTTACTGCCCATCAGCCCAATATTTTTACCGGTCCTTTGTATTTCATTTATAAAATCTTACATGCTATACAATTGGCAGATGCGCTCAAGAATGAAATGCCTGATCTGCATTTTGTACCGGTTTATTATATGGGTAGTGAAGATGCAGATTTGGATGAACTCGGACAAATCAATATCGATGGACATCCGCTGACTTGGAAAACCAATCAAACGGGGGCGGTAGGGAGAATGAAGGCTGATAAAAAGCTCCTGGAACTATTGGCGGCTATTGAGGGACAAACCGGCGTACACCCTTATGGGAAAGCGTTAACAGATATCTTCAGAAACGCCTATGTTGAAGGTAGATCGATACAGGAAGCTACTCTTTATTTGGTCAATGAATTGTTCGGAAGGTTCGGGTTGGTGGTATTGATTCCTGATCAGGCAAAACTCAAACAGTGTTTTGCATCCGTGATTGAAAAGGAATTATTGGAAGGATTTTCACATACAATCGTTTCAAAGACCATCATTGAACTTGAAAAAAATTATAAGGTTCAGGCAGGGGGAAGAGAGATCAACTTATTTTATCTGATCGACAATCAACGCGAGCGAATTGAAAAAGAGAAAGACAGATTTGTTGTTCCTGCTTTAGGACTTCAATTCACGAAAGATCAAATACTGGAAGAATTACACACCCACCCCGAACGTTTTAGTCCCAATGTGATTTTGAGAGGTGCTTTCCAGGAAACCATTCTGCCCAATATTGCTTTTATTGGTGGCGGTGGAGAATTGGCTTATTGGTTGGAATTGAAAGATGTATTCGCTGCGATTCATGTTCCTTATCCGGTTTTAGTTTTGCGTAATTCATTTCT
Source organism: Sediminibacterium sp. (assembly GCF_051861365.1). Classification (NCBI taxonomy): domain Bacteria; kingdom Pseudomonadati; phylum Bacteroidota; class Chitinophagia; order Chitinophagales; family Chitinophagaceae; genus Sediminibacterium; species Sediminibacterium sp. Next base: position 43,171 of record NZ_JBHYCW010000006.1, read on the forward strand.
TATTCTTACAGCAGAGCAGGAAAAAAGAATGGAGCAATTAGCACTCAATACAACTCGTATTTTTCAAAAAGCAGACCTTTTATTAAATGCGTTGGTAAAAGAAAGAACATCCAAACAGTTGACGATCAAAAATGAATTGCATCGTTTGGAAGCGCTTTATCGACAAATAGAACAGGTAGCAGCTGATGTTGATCAAACATTATCGCCCCATGTACAAGCCCTACAGGTACAGGCTGTAAAAAAGATACAAGAGTTGGAGAAAAAGATGTTGCGTGCAGAGAAAAGGAAATTTGAAACAGAAGAGCGACAACTTAATCAGTTCAAACAACAACTTTTCCCAAATAACAGTTTACAAGAACGGATAGATAATCTCTCGGGTTGGTATTCGCGTTATGGTTCAGCATGGATTGATATGTTAAAAGCACAATCACTTGCCTTGGAAAGTGAGTTTTCTATTGTGGTAATAGCATAACAGATAGTCCGCTTTAGGTCTGCATCAAGTCCGTTCCATGTCCGTATCCAGTGCGTATTCCATTCGGTAGTTATTCAATATCCATTTGCCATCAATTCCCCAGCCACACAACCCTCCTATACAGATACGGAATTATCCCTATTATAGTAAGGTACTTGAATAAAGTAAAGGCAGTTTCTTACGAATATTTGCCAACAGCAAGTGAGTGGAGCTAAACTTACCCTTGATGATGGTCATTTAACAATGATACTTTGTATTTTATTTTTATATTAGAATTGGAAAATAATGATCATGCGAAAAAGCCTAATTGTTGTTCTTTTTGTTTGTATTAGTACAGTATTGATGTCCCAAAGTCAGGTTGCTTTGGTTAACTTCACTTTTTTACATCAGCCTAAGGCAGAAATTAGCATTTTAAAACCGGTGAATAATGCCATTTTCTTTGCGGCTAGAAAAAATCTCTTATTAGACGAGAAGGGTTCTATCAGTATATCTTGTTCTCCTACTGAGACAGGTTTTCTAAAAGTGATTTGTAAGGATCGCGTAATAGATCTATTTGTACAGTCTGGTGATAACATACAAGTAACCATTGACACGCCCAGTTCCGCAAGGCCCTTGATTACAGGTTCCAATAAAGAAGGTCAGATTTTATTGAATGAATCTTTTATTCCAAAATACTATCGGGATATTCTTCCTTTATTCAAAAATGATAGTACGATTGAGCTTTTGTCTAAACATGTAGAAGCCGAGAAACAAAAATATACCGAACAATTCGGTAAACTATATGATGCCAAATTGGTGGATAGTAGCTTCTTTAATTTCACTAAAAAAAATATCGACTATTTGTATGCAACTGTATTGGTGCAAAAAATGGCAGAACGATTTTATCCAATCACTTATTCGCCAACGAGTCAAGCGTATCGTTCTGAATTTCCGAAAGAGTATGCTACCTACTGGGATGCAGTATTGGATCACTTTCCTTTGAACGACTCTTCTGTTAAATTCCTGCCTGCATATCAGTGGTATGCAGAAAATATGATCAATGCAAACCTGTATCGAATACGTTGGTTCAAAGGTGATACTACTATTAAAGAGGAAAGTGCTTTTATCCGTAAAAAATTTGAAGACATTCAACAATATTTCAAGGGAGAAATCGGAGTGCTAACGCAGGCCAGAGAATTGTATTTCATGTACATTCAGGAAAAGTTTGAACAACCTTTGATTGATATCTACGAAAATTTTTCTAAACTACCTTCGGCAGCACCTTATCTTCCATTCTTGCAGCCTTATCATCAAAAAATAAAAAGCTTTCATGGGGTTGTTAGTCAAAAAAATAAAGGTATTTCCTTTGTAAAAAATGCTACACAAATCAACAGCTTCCAAACGCTGAAAGAGCTCTTTAAAGGGAAGAGACTCTATATTGACTTATGGGCTACCTGGTGTGGGCCTTGTAAGGATGAGTTTAAATATCAGGAGGAAGCCAAAAGAATATTGGCATCCCGAGCAGTGGAGACATTGTATATTTCTATGGATGTTGCTGAACGCGATGATCAGTGGAAAAAAATGGTTCAATATTTTCAATTGACCGGACACCATATTCGAACATCTGATGTACTGAGAAATGATCTGATGAAACTTTTCTGGGATGGGAAATCTTATACGATCCCTCGCTATTTATTAATCGATGATAAAGGAGTGATACGCGAACTGAATGCGGCACGTCCATCGGATGTCAAAGGATTGAAGGGGCAAATCGAAAAACTATGAAGAAGGTATTTAATCAAATTGATTCGGCCATGTATCCTTTAATCCATCAATTTTTTCTCCTACCTCATCTTTCATTTGTTTTTTATACGCAGCCAGTTTTTCTGCGGTTTTATTGTGATGGCTACCGATGATTTGAGCTGCCAATATACCTGCATTCTTGGCAGCATTCAATGCTACTGTAGCAACAGGCACCCCATTGGGCATTTGTAAGATCGACAAAACAGAATCCCAGCCATCAATCGAGTTGGAAGATTTGATGGGCACACCTATCACAGGTAATGTGGTGATGGCCGCAACCATGCCCGGTAAATGAGCAGCACCACCCGCACCTGCAATGATCACTTGTAACCCTCTTGTTCTGGCTGTTTCTGCATAAGTAACCATTCTTTCCGGCGTACGATGCGCAGAAACTACAGTTAACTCAAAAGGAATATCAAAATGAGTAAGCATATCAGCAGCAGCCTGCATGATCTTTAAATCACTGTCACTGCCCATGATAATACCAACAATAGGAGTAGATGCTGTCATGGTATAAAGATAATTAATTTATGGAGTTGGGGGTTGGCTAATTGCTTATGGCTAATCGATGGATTGAATATAGAAAGCAGATAAACTTCTTAACACAGGTTGGGCTTTCGATTCATGAATAATGATCTTGATTTCATTGGTTGCTACCTTTGGAAAAGTTGCAATTTTTTTTCTGCCAATCGTTGTTCCCTCAAATACTTTTACAAACTGATCTCCTTGTTTCGCTTCAATGGAAAAACGAATCACCCTTTGTCCGTAGGCAATCATTTCTTCCAATACTACCGCATTCAAAGTTTCCGGGTAGGGGAGCTTTAGTTGAATCACAACCTGATCATTCCTGTCTGATGTCCAATAAGTGTTATCATTTTCATCGATCAAATGTCTGAGCGCTGTCTCTCTCTGATTATTGGTGGAAACAGATGCTTTTTCGAAAAGGTTATGGCTAAATGCTTCGGCTCTTTTCTTAGCAAAGCCCATCAAAGCCGCAGAATCATTGGGATGAAACAACCCTCTTCTGTCGGGTGGAACATTCAGTAATAAGTTGCCCCCGTTGCCAACCGACTTCAGGTACAAATTGAATAGTTCATCCGGTGTTTTTACTCGATCATCTTCACTGGCATGATAAAACCAACCCGGACGAATAGATACATCTGCTTCAGCAGGTATCCAATGTTTGCCATTGAAATTACCTTGATTCAGTGTATCCACATGTGGTGCTCCCAATCCCCTTGCAAAACCAGCTGTATCCAATAGATTCCAATTGGTATTGCCAATGAATCCTTTTTCATTGCCACACCAGCGAATGCTTGGACCAATATCACTAAAAATAATCAGCGGTTGTTGAAAAGAGAAAGCTGCTTGTTCAAATCTTTTGAAATCATATACTTGCTTTTTGCCATTGGGTCCTTCGCCATTCGCACCATCCCACCACAATTCAAAAAAAGGTCCATAGTTGGTAAACAACTCTTTCATCGTTGCGATGTACACATCATTGTATTCCGGAGTCCCATATTTAGGATGGTTTCTGTCCCACGGCGATAAATACACACCCATTTCAATCCCTTCTTTTTTACAAGCTTCGGACAACGCTTTTAGCACATCACCTTTGCCATTTTTCCATTTGCTTTCTCTTACTGTATGAGTGCTCTGTTTGCTAGGCCACAATGAAAATCCATCATGATGTTTAGCTGTTAGGATGATGCCTTTGGCACCGGCTTGTTTGGCAATACGTGCCCACTGTCTGCAATCCAGTGCTGTTGGATTAAAAATATTGGGGTCTTCATTTCCTTCACCCCATTCTTTATCAGTAAATGTATTCGGACCAAAATGGATAAAGAGATAAAACTCTTTTTCATGCCAAGCCAATTGTTCTTTTGTTGGGATGGGATAGAAGGGTTGTACTTTTTGAGCAGCACATTGTAAAGAAATGATGGTTGTACAAAACAGGATGAATCTATTAATCTGTGGCTGCATCATTAAATCAGTTGACGCTTATACATCTGCACAGTATTCTCATATCCCAAATAGATGGCATCACATACCAATGCATGTCCAATACTCACTTCATCTAAATAGGGAATATGCTGTTTCAGGTATTTAAGGTTGGTCAGATCAAGGTCATGTCCGGCATTGATACCCAATCCTAATGTTTTTGCTTTTTCTGCAGCTGCAACATAGGGTGCAATAGCGGCCGCATGATTGCCGGATGCAAATGTTTTGGCATAACCTTCTGTATATAGTTCTATACGATCAGTGCCTGTTAAAGCGGCACCCTCCACCATATCAATCACCGGATCCACAAATATGGAAACGCGGATACCCGCTTTTTTAAAAACACTGATGATATCAATTAAATAGGATTGGTGCTTGATGGTATCCCAGCCATGATCACTGGTGAGTTGTCCTAATGCATCCGGAACCAATGTTACTTGATGTGGTTTTGTTTCCAATACCAAGTCAACAAATTTTTGTTCTGTTGGATTCCCTTCAATATTAAATTCAGTAGTGATGATTTTTCGAATGGCTCTTGTGTCATCATAGCGAATATGTCTTTCATCAGGACGAGGATGTACGGTCACGCCATCTGCCCCAAAACGTTCGGCATCCATGGCAGCCTTGATGACATCCGGATTATTCCCACCTCTGCTATTTCTCAGGGTGGCGAATTTATTGATGTTAACACTGAGTTTTGTCATGCTGCAAAGGTACTCAGAACTAAAGAAATTCTCCGCGATATCTCTTTTTCTCTTGTCCTGCGGTTAATGTAGAGTATTTTTACCGCAGAACAAGAGAAAAAGAGGAGCTATCCTAAGTAATGCATCACCACACTGGCAGTAGTAAGACCCACAATATGATACCCGCAATCGATGAGATAAAGAGCAAATGGCTTTTTCGTATACAAATACCCAATACTAATAGCCGGAGTACTGAATCCTATAGATAATAGGATACCCAGATGAAAAGCATCCATATAGTTATTCATAGGAACCATTTGTCTAAAAATAGTTAACCCAACACAAGAAACAGCCATGAAAATAAAGCTGATCCCCATAATAGCACCGGCTCCTTTTTTGGCATTCGGATCATTCATGTCAATATTGGATAAACGTACCCAGGCTTTTGAAAATAAAAAACTGTACCAAATGGCACCAATCAGAAAATAAGCGAGAGTGCTCAGAAAGAAAGATAGCCAATTGACATGGTCTGTAAAATGATGTAACATAGTTTGGTTGTTTAGGGTTTTGAATGGTATTAAGGTCGGAAATAAAACGCAGTTCTGCAACACACTTATGGGTAATGACTTATTTTGCAGGAGGAATACTTCTGCTCAACCATTTGCAGCCAACAATGTTTTAAAGCTATGTCTTACCCATCACTCGAATCCTGCCTAATTGATCTGGAAAAAAATGGTCAGTTAATACGCATTAAAGAAGAAGTAGATCCTTATTTGGAAATGGCGGCTATTCACTTGCGTGTATACGAGATGGGAGGTCCGGCACTACTATTTGAGAATGTAAAGGGAACCGAGTACAGAGCTGCTTCCAATATCTTCGGAACATTGGACAGAAGCAGGTTTATATTCCGAGAAACCCTAGCTCAAGTTCAAAAGTTGATTGAACTGAAGGGCGACCCCATCAAGGCGATTAAACAACCTTTGCAAAATATTCGTACTGGTATTGCAGCTCTCAAGGCATTGCCTTTAAAAAATCCACTTAATAAACCGGTATTGTATCGAGAAATAAAAATCAGTGATCTCCCTTTGATACATCATTGGCCGATGGATGGGGGTGCTTTTGTTACTTTACCCCAAGTATATACAGAAGATGTAGATCAGCCGGGTATTATGAAAGCCAATCTGGGTATGTATCGTATCCAATTGAATGGGAATGATTATGAAAAAGACAAAGAGATCGGGTTGCATTATCAGCTACACAGAGGCATTGGCGTTCACCAAACAAAAGCGAACAAAAAAGGACTTCCATTAAAAGTAAGTTGTTTCGTTGGCGGACCGCCTTCACATACAGTAGCAGCAGTCATGCCTTTGCCGGAAGGCATCAGTGAAATGACATTTGCAGGTGTATTAGGAGGTAGACGTTTTAGATACACATATGAGGATGGATTTTGTTTGAGTACCGATGCTGATTTTGTTATTACAGGTGAAGTGTATCCGGGTGACAACAAACCTGAAGGTCCTTTTGGTGATCATCTGGGGTATTATAGTTTACAACATCCTTTTCCATTGATGCGTGTACACAAAGTATATGCTAAGAAAAATGCGATCTGGCCTTTTACGGTCGTAGGAAGACCTCCACAAGAAGATACCAGTTTTGGACAATTGATCCACGAAATTACCGGAGATGCAATACCACAGGAAATACCCGGTGTGAAAGAAGTACACGCGGTGGATGCTGCAGGTGTACACCCTTTGTTATTGGCTATTGGAAGTGAAAGGTATACACCTTATCTGCCTACCAAACAACCTGCGGAATTACTAACCATTGCGAATCATATTCTTGGAACCGGACAATTGAGTCTCGCTAAGTTCTTATTCATTACAGCAGATGATACCCAACAATTATCGACGCATCATGTGAAAGCGTTTTTTGAATACGTTTTTGAGCGGATTGATTTAACCCGTGACATTCATTTTCATACCAATACCACCATTGATACATTGGATTATTCCGGAACAGGGTTGAATACAGGAAGTAAAGTCGTATTTGCAGCCTATGGGGAAGTATTGAGAACATTAGCTACCGAAATACCTTCTGTGTTGAATGATTTAAATGGATTCCGGAAGGCATCACTTGCAATGCCCGGTGTTATTTGCTTAGAAACAGATGCTTTTGTAAATGCGGAAAAAACAGCTTTACAGATCGAACAGTTGAATGCACAATTAGCGCATCATTTACCAGCGTTAAAAGGAATCGTACAAATAGTGCTTTGTGATGATGCTTCATTTACCGGAGAAAAACTGGGTAATTATTTATGGGTTACTTATACAAGAAGTAATCCATCGCATGATATATATGGTATCGCTTCGTTTACACGCAATAAGCACTGGGGTTGCGAAGGCCCAATGATTGTAGACGCTCGCGTCAAACCCCATCATGCGCCGCCTGTTACAAAAGATACTGCGACAGAAAAAAGAGTTGATCGATTATTCTCGAAAGGGGGGAGTCTTTATGGGATTAAAGGTCATCTCCAATAAAATCCACACCTACTTTTACCACTACCTTTTTAACTTGGGAAGGTGCTTGATGAAGAATACAAGGCATGTGCAGGTCTGATGGATAAAAAATGGTGAACATGCCTTCTGTGATCAGGGAAAAGAAATCAGGGGCTTCATCAAACAACATGAAATCATTATCTGGTTGATATTCGCGAGATGGGATTTGTGCTTTAAGAAGTGCATGTCCCATTTTTTCTTGTCCACTCACTACATATTGAACATCGATATATTTTTTGTGTGCTTCTAATTTTTCTGCGGAAGGATCTTTGGTGTCATATGATTGCACGATGGCAAATACTTGTTCTCCCGCTATTTCATATTGACCATTTTCCAGTTTCGAAAAATCAGTGGTTTGAATATAACGAAGTGCAACTTCTATTCCGGGATGGAGATGATAGTAAATGACAGCACGTGTGATATGATCGATTACCATGTTTCAAATATACTTTTTTCAATGAGAGCAGAACCTGCAATTAATTCACTTCAACCCATGTATGATCAGCCAATAAACGAACGGATGATACAAACTGTTTAAAAGGGCCCGAACCACCCCATTCCTGTGGTGCTACAAGAGAAAGAATATGTTGTCCGTCATTTTTTTCATAGAGATGATAGATATGTCCGATCTGTGGTTTGAAACTTAGTTTTGCTTCATAGATCATCATGCTCAGTTCTTTTCTTTTTCTGATCTCTTGTGCTTGTCTCGCCAATAACTCGATCTGCTGACGTATCTGATCCAATTGCATATTGGTTTGATCTTCCATAGCAGATAATGCTTTGTGTTTGATCACACCTTCTTTAGTAGGTCTGATGGCCACTCCGGCTACTGATGATGCATATGGAAGAACACTCAGCTGTTTATGATACATTTCAATATTTACAAAAGGCTTATTGTCTTTGTCATATCCCTGTTGTGTTAGCTTCAAATAACCATTGGGCATGATCTCATGTTTAACTTCCAGTATCACTTGCCCGTTCTTATAAAATTTGAATAAAAGGGTAGAAGAGTTCTCAATGCTGGCTTGTGCTTCATCAGCCAACTCCACATTTTCAAAAAGATGCGACTTGCCATCCGGAACAATTTTGTATTGGGTGTAGTAGGCTTCATTATCCATCGATACCCAATTGATACTAATACTTAATGCATGACCGTTATCGGCTGATTCTATTTTATAATTGCCACTTTTCGGAGGGATGCCTGATTGAAAATCACATTTCTCGGGAAAAAGCTGCCAACTTGCTAAAAAATTATATGCCTGTACCATACCTGTAAACTACATATGACGAACGCAAAGGTTCTGTTTTTACACGAAAAAGCCACAGATTCAACAAATAATCTGCGAATCTGTGGCTAAAATATATTGTACTGATTATTTTACTGTAAAATCAACCCTTAGGGTTCCCCAAGCAAGGGTAATAACACCGGCTTTTGAAATGGTATAAGTTAGTTTTTCTTCAGAAGCACCTGCTGCAGCTTGCTTTACATTCACTCTCAATGCATCATCTGATTCATTGTATTGTGTTCCCCATCCTTCCCATTTTTTGCTGAAGATCAATGTCCAATCATTGCCATTTTTAAGTGTGAAGAAACCATATTTACCGGCAGCCAATGGCTTGCCCTCAATGGTCACATCTTTACTGAATTCAATCCATGTTTTTTCATTGGCACCTGCACGCCATACTTTCCCGTCTTTGGGTTCGATGTCCTTTCCCAATTCTCGTCCTTTTAAAGAAGGTTGGCTGTAATCAATGGTGATTTTTGTTCCACCAACGGTTTCAGATACATGAGCGGGTGGACTCGGTCTTTTTGATTTATCCTGTGCACAAGCAGAGATGGATGTGTACAACAGACCGGTCAGGGCCATCATGGCAAATAATTTCTTCATGGTAATCGTGTTTATGTTTATAAACGAAAATTAGACGAAAAGGTTGACGTTTAAGTGTATTTTATGATGCTCGGAATGTTAAAAACCATGAGCTTCCATTTAATTGATGAGTGGTCTCTAATGCTAACCCCATCCAATCTGCGCTGATCATAAAAAATCATGATCATCCGCGTTCAATCATCATACATAATCAGTTGAATGCTATTCATTCTAATTCACCTGAACAAAATCCGGACGTTTCAATAACTGGCTATTGTATTTAAAGCGTAAACCGGTATTGAATGTCAGATTCCAGGGTGTCATCCGATCGGTAGTACGTGGATAATAAAATACCTTCAATTCCATGGTACCAAAAACAAGGTTTTCATTTCTGGTTCTGACACCTGTTCCGAATGAGGAGAAAATATCCCCTTTATCAAAACCTTCTCCGATACTTTTCAGATAGGTGATATTACTGAATACAAAAGGCGCAAAACTAAATCCATAATTCTTTTGTGTATTGTAAAAAACAGATTCGCAATTAGCAGTAATCCGGGTAGACGCCCTTGTCAATTCATTTCTGAATTCCGGAATACCAAAAATACTGGTCAATCTCAACGGCTCATTCAAAACTGTTTTTACTTGTTGGGTAATGCTACCACTTAAGAAGTGACGAGTGTGCCAATTTGATCCACTGATTTTACGCAGCCGGGTGAAATATTCAATGCTTGTTAATCCACTGATATCTTCAAATCTGTTTTGATTGAAATAAGTACCAAAGCGAATGATATAGTTCACATAGTTCTTACTATCCGAAAAATAATTTCTTTGATAATCAAACCCTACATAAGGTCTTTCTACCTGATTTCTTTTAACCCATCCCCCTAGAAAAGTCATGCTAAAACCTTCGGGAACATCTTCATTACGACCAAAACCGTATAAGAAATTGGTATGATAATAATCCTGTTGAAAAATGGTGAAAGCACCTAAGACTGCTTCGAGATTCGAATAATAATAATTGTATGTGGTTTTGAATTGTTCCGGTATATCATTGAACAAACGTTGCACACCACGTACTCCAATAAACCTTTTTAATCTCGATGTAAAATTCTTTTTGAGTTGTTTTTTAGCACCCACATTATATGCCAGCCAGCCATCCAAAGTTTGATAGGTATATTTAAAGTCTACCTTGTACAATGAATCGGTGAGATAGCCATTTTCTGTATGACGTTCAGATAACTCAAATCCTCCGGTCCAAGAGTGATAAGGGCTAACCAAGGGTAATTCACCACGTAAATACAAGGCTTTCTCTTCTCTTCTACCACTATTGAATGCTGGTGCATGTGTTTGGTACCCAAACATCAGGTTTACAAAACTACCACCTATATTTCGCTTGATGTATTCAAAGCCGGAGCCAAAATCCGGTCTTCTGTCCATATCATATAACCCACGAAATTGAATTCTATCACCTGAGCCGAATAAGTTATCGTTATTCACTTCTAGGCTCATGGTTTTGAGTGAACCTATTTCAGCACTGCCACCTATTGGGAATAGATCTTTCCAACGAATGGTAATGTCTACCGCGTTTTCATCATTTTCAACATCAGAGGCTACGATTTTGGCATCCTGAAGAAAAGACAGTTCGCGCAGGAATCGTTCATTGTCGGCAATAAGATATGGGTACAATGTATCCCCGGTTACAAAAAAAAGATTACGTAGAATGGTCTTGTTGGTAGTCCCGGTATACAATGCATCGCTGATATCATTGATGAGCCGGCGTTGTACTTTTATTGTATCATTGACAGAGTTATCAAATGATAATTTTTCAACCCTAATTTGACGGATGATTTTTCCACGAAAAGGGTTAAAAACTTCTTCGTTTTTAATGGCGCCTTTATTTTCAGTGATAATATCTTCTCTACCACTTACAGATACGGCTCTACCCAGTTTACCCAATAGCCCCTTTTTATTGGCCAGAAAAAAAACAGTGTCTTCTTTCAGTTTAGATTCTTGTGCCATGCATGGGATGATACTTATACATGCCGAGATAAAAAATAAGCATCGATATATAGAAGCATGGCAATTCATTCCAAAATCCGCGGTTACAGTTGAGTAATAATCCGAACGGAAGTTAAGGAATAGGGCTAAGTATCAGACAAAATGTTCACAAGGATGATTGTTAAAAGAAAACCCGGCTTACGGGCCGGGTGGATATATAGACTGAGAAAATTGCGTCTTATTTGCTCTCTTTTGAGAAAATGCTTACACTACCTGCTTCAGAAATTTCAAGTACCAACTTTTGATTTACTTTTTCCATAGAGATAAAGTAGCTGGTTTCTCCTGCAGCATTGGTGAATTCAATACAATCTTCTAACTGAAATTCAGGATAAGTGTATTTAGTAGTGATGGTTTGTAAAGCAGACTTAGGTAATTTATCGAAAGCGAAAGTTTTGGTAGCACCAATTAACTCTCCATCATGAGTATAAAATACCTCTTTCTTAATACCATTTTCCAGAAAGCTCACTTTCTCGAATTTTGCATCAGCACTCCAGCTTACTTCTTTCACACCTGTGAAAGTAGAACTGAAATGACTGGCGCCATTGTATTTTGTTTTTTTGTTGGTATCAGCAAAAGCGCTGGTTCCAAGTGCGATGACTGCTAAGGTCAGGATGAATAACTTTTTCATGTTGTTGCTTTATTAATGTTGTTATCAATAGTTTGTCGTTTTCTTTTGTTTGATTGACAAGTCAAAAGTAGAACGTGTTGATATATAGACGAAGCGGATTGTGATTAGTTACAAGCGTTGCAGCAACCTTATTATGAGTGGTGTTAATGCCAATGTTAAGCAATGTTAACATTGCCCTGAAATGCAGAACAGTAAACTGTTGTAGCCGATTTCTTAATGAAATATTAAAGGGCTGTTTCCTGTGACGAGTTACAGGAGCGGGGGAGGGTAGTTGGGATGAACGGCAGTAGGGTCGGCAAAAAAAGCTGCGAGCCACGAGCTGCTAGCTACTAGCAAAGCGTTTAGAATAAAACACAAAAACAATATTATACTTCGTAAGCATTAATATAGTTAAATTGACGCAATCAACTAGAGGCTAGAAGCTAGAAGCTCGCAGCTCATGGCTCACAGCTATCTCCCCACTCTCTTCTTCAACTCCTCCACCGAAATATTAATCTGCCTTCCTACCTGTTTACCATTTTTGTAGCAAACGAATTTTACCGTGGCAACATCTTTGGGTAGGGTGTAAGGGGTTTCATATTTACGATAGGTGTCATCCGGATTACTTTCATCGATAGAAAAATGAATATTCATATCGGGTATTTCTTTGTCAACAACCAGTATCAGGTTCTTTTGAGCATCATAGCGTGCAGAAACAATCGGATCATACATGGCAGTGCTGTACCTGATTTTGGCATGATTCATACGGTCAAACTGATGTTCAACACGATTGACAAAATCACCCCAGTTTTTACGCTCTTTTGGCGACCATACCGATTCTGCAATGGCTAGTGCACGTGGCCATAACATATATTGCACGGTTCTGAAATTCTGGATTTGTTCAGTCCAGAGATTCGCTTGTCCACCCAAGATAAACTTGGGATCAATACTATCCGGCAAAGGATCAAATTGATAGGCTTTCTGTAATCTTAACCCGGCGTATACCGGAGGTTCTACCGTTTTCTCGCCTTGATAATAGTCTAAGTATGCAAAGTCTGTTGGTGACATCACTACGGTATGGTTGGCTTTTGCAGCAGCAATACCCCCTTTCATACCTCTCCAACTCATTACGGAAGCGCCTTCAGCCAAACCCCCTTCCAGAATTTCATCCCATCCCATCATCTTCTTGCCTTTTGAGCGAATGATCTTTTCTACTCTTTTCACAAAATAACTCTGAACAGCGTCCATGTCTTTCAGGTTCTCTTTTTTCATAAGCTCCTTGATCTCCTCACTTTTCTCCCAGAAATTCTTCGCCGTTTCATCACCACCCATGTGTATGTACTCAAATGGGAAGAGTTGTGCTACTTCCGTAAATACCTTATCAAGCACTTGGTATACTTTTTCATTGGCTGGGGAGAGGTTATTGTCTTTTAAAGCATAGAAATGTGCACCTGCCGGCCATTCCATGAATTTTTCTCCGGCGTTCACCCAATACTTGGTTCCGGGAGTGGCAGATAAATCTGGGAAAGCAGCAAGCATTGCCATACTATGACCTGGAATATCTATTTCAGGTAAGATGTTTACAAAACGCTCTTTGGCATATTGCACCAACTCTTTGATGTCTTCATGCGTGTAAAACCCACCATATTCTTTAGGTTCGTTTGGTGAGGGATCAGGAGTATTGGCCCATTTACCTTCACGCTTGGGTCTCCAGGCGCCTACATCAGTTAATTGTGGTAATGATTTGATCTGAATTCTCCATCCCTGATCATCGGTTAAGTGCAAGTGCAATAAATTGAATTTATAACGCACCATTTCATCAATGAACTGTTTTACTTCTTGTTTAGTGAAGAAGTGACGACTCACATCAAACATTAGTCCACGCCAGCCAAAACGAGGGGTATCGGTAATGGTAACAACCGGGATTTTCCAGTCTCGGATCTGTTTTATGCGAATGGCATTATTCGCTTCTGATCTTTTAGGTAACAATTGAAAAAATGATTGCATGCCATAAAATAATCCCGCAGGTTTATTGGCAAGTATCATTACGTTGGTTGCTGTTACAATCAGACGATATCCCTCTGATCCCAATGCCGAGTCCTCATTTTTTGATAACTGAAATGCAATATCTGCACCATTTTGCACAATGGTTGCTCTGGTATCTGTTGCTTTTAAGAGTCTGTCTTTGAATTGATCAATGATATGCTGTACTCCTTCGCCATCAACGCTAATAGTGATTTGAGGTTTTAATGATAAGTGCCCATTACCTACAATTACGGAAGATGGATTGGGAATAATATGTATGGGTTCAGTATCCTGAGCAGTCAACAACAAAACAGATACTGACAATACAACAAAGACAAAAAGTTTTTTCATGAAGGCAGGTTTGAATCTGAAAAATAAGAAATAATCTGAATTATAGCTTCTGTGTTATTCTGTGTTCTCAGTGGCATTTAATTGCCACTGAGAACAGGACTCCTTCGGAGAATGCAAAGAGATGCGCAGAAAAAAAACAACCCGACAATTGCTTGTCGGGTTGCTGATATAAAATAGCACTCAAAAAATTAATAACGATAATGTTCAGCTTTGAACGGACCTACTTTAGAGATGCCGAGGTATTCAGCTTGCTCGTCAGTTAATTCATCCAGTTCAGCACCTACTTTAGCAAGGTGTAAACGAGCTACTTTTTCATCTAAGTGCTTAGGTAACACATACACTTTGTTCTCATAGTTCTTATGGTTATTCCACAATTCAATTTGAGCCAGTGTTTGGTTAGAGAAAGAGTTACTCATGACGAAAGAAGGGTGTCCGGTTGCACAACCAAGGTTCACCAAACGACCTTCAGCCAGAATGATTACATCTTTGCCATCAATATTATACAAATCAACCTGTGGCTTGATGGTATCTTTTGTATGACCGTAGTTGTTGTTCAACCAAGCGATATCAATTTCAATATCAAAGTGACCGATGTTACAAACGATCGCTTTGTCTTTCATCAAACGGAAATGCTTTTCAGTCAAGAGGTCGCGACAACCTGAAGCAGTTACAACGATATCCGCTTCTTTCACTGCATCAATCATTTTCTTTACTTCAAAGCCATCCATTGCAGCTTGTAAAGCACAGATCGGATCGATCTCTGTAACAATCACGCGACAACCAGCACCACGCAGCGACAATGCAGAACCTTTACCCACATCACCATAACCACCTACAACTGCCACTTTACCTGCCATCATCACATCAGTAGCACGACGAATCGCATCTACCAATGATTCTTGACAACCGTATTTGTTATCGAATTTAGATTTGGTAACAGAATCGTTTACGTTGATCGCAGGAATCGGTAAAGTACCTTTTGCCATACGCTCATACAAACGGTGAACACCGGTAGTAGTTTCTTCAGATAAACCTTTGATGTGCTGAATCAACTCAGGATATTTATCAAAAACGATATTGGTCAAATCACCACCATCATCCAAGATCATATTCAATGGACGATCAGCACCGCCAAAGAATAAAGTTTGCTCAATACACCAATCAGCTTCTTCCAAAGTCTGACCTTTCCATGCAAATACACCAATACCTGCAGCAGCTATAGCAGCAGCAGCCTGATCCTGTGTAGAGAAGATATTACAAGAACTCCATTTCACTTCAGCACCCAACGCCACCAATGTTTCAATCAAAACAGCAGTTTGGATGGTCATGTGCAGACATCCTGCGATACGAGCACCTTTCAAGGGCTGTGAAGCACCGTACTCAGCACGCAATGCCATCAAACCGGGCATTTCAGCCTCAGCCAGGCGAATTTCTTTACGGCCCCAGTCTGCCAGACTGATATCGGCCACTTTATACTTCAGGTTGAAGTCGATAGAAGATGTTAATGTAGACATATAGTGTTTTTATGAAGTGCAAATCTATATTTATAGCTGAATATTCTATATTATTAAATAAAATCAGGATAAAATAGATAAAAATGTAACTTTGAAAGAATAAAACATATAAATTATATGGCTAAACCTCGTCAAACAGCCGAATCCACTATGAGTCCATTGGTATTGGACGATAAGGATCTTGCCATACTCCGCATTCTCCAGCAAAATGCCCGGGCTACGGTAAAGGAAATATCTGATAAAGTATTATTGAGTACAACGCCTGTTCATGAGCGAATCAAGAGAATGGAAGAGCAGGGGGTGATCAGACAGTACGCTACTTTATTGGATCATTCCAAAGTCAAAAAAGGACTGATGGTGATCTGCTACGTTTCACTCAAACAACACAACCGCAATGCAGGAGAACGCTTTATCAAAAGTATTTTAGAAATGCATGAAGTGATCGAGTGCTATAATATTTCAGGTGAATTTGATTTCATGTTGAAAGTAGTAGCCGAGAATATGGATGACTACTACAATTTCCACGTGAATAAATTAAGTCAGGCAGAGAACTTAGGTCATGTGCAAAGTGTGTTTGTGATGGGAGTGATTAAACAAACGCATGTGTTGGTGTATTGAGCTGTGAGCTTCGAGCCACAAGCTGCAAATGGCGAATGGGTCATTGCAAATGGTAGTACAGTTTTATTACCCAATACTCCCAACCAGATCACCTGACTACCCAATTAACTAGTACCCATCTCGCCTCAGGCGAGACCAACTCTTTCGTTAAATTGGAGGTAGCCCCAGTTCTTTTAGAAACTGGTTATGCGTATTTCTAGCCTCTTCAATTTTCTGATCAAGATCCTTCAGCTTTTTATTAACCTCATGCAAGTCAATAACTTCCTCGTCAACAGAAGTGCTTACATAGCGGGAAATATTCAGGTTGAATTCGTTCTTTTCTATTTCATCCATTGAAACTCGACGGGAGTAGCGGGTTTCTTCTTTTCGGTCTTTGTAGGTGTCAACAATTTTATCAATATGCTCGGGCAGTAAACTATTTTGTCGTTTGCCCTTTTCATAATGGTCTACCGCATTAATGAATAAAACATCATCAAACTTTTTACATTTCTTCAATACCAGGATACAGACAGGAATACCGGTTGAGAAAAATAAATTGGCAGGTAATCCAATCACCGTGTCAATGTTTCCGTCTTTCAATAATTTGGTTCTGATACGTTCTTCGGCACCACCTCTGAATAAAACACCATGTGGTAAAATAATGGCCATGGCACCTTCTTTGCTGAGGAAATGAAAACCGTGTAAGAGAAAAGCAAAATCTGCAGCCGATTTTGGTGCCAGCCCATAACTCTTGAAACGAAAATCCTGCGCCATGGCTTCAGAAGGTTCCCAACGATAGCTAAAAGGAGGGTTGGCTACGATGGCATCAAATTCTAGCTTTTTAGCCGGATTCATTTCATTCAACAACTCCCAGTCATTCACTAAAGTATCTCCATGGTGAATATCAAACTCGGTATCCCTTACGCCATGCAGCAGCATATTCATGCGAGCGAGGTTGTAAGTGGTAATATTTTTTTCCTGACCAAAGATTTTACCGATGGTTCCACCGGCATCGGTTATTTTCTTGCGAACATTGAGCAATAGGGAACCGGAGCCACAAGTAAAGTCGAGCACTTTATCTATTTTTTTCTTTTTCCCTTTGCTTGGGTCCTGACTGTCGAGCGTAACAATCGCCGATAAAATGCCGGAAATTTGTTGAGGCGTATAAAACTCTCCGGCTTTTTTTCCTGAACCAGCCGCAAACTGTCCTATTAAGTATTCATAGGCATCACCTAAAATATCGGATGAAGTAGAGAATTGAGCGATGCCTTCGGCTATTTTCTGAATAATGATACAGAGTTTTTTATTGCGCTCAGGATAGTTTCTACCCAGCTTTTCTGAGTCGAGATTGATTTCAGAAAACAACCCTTGAAAAGCCCTGTCGAAGGACTGGGTTTCTATGTATTTAAAACCATCTTGTAAGGTTTTAAGTAATTCATCATTTTGCTCTCTAGCCAGTTCTGCTATGCTGTTCCAGGAAAATCTAGGTTCAATGACATAATGTATTTTTCTGCGCATTTGCATTTCAAACTCGGGTACATCATGTTGATTTTGCTCGTACCAGACTGCTAATGCCGTTTTTTTATTGGCTTTATCCGGTTCAGGATAATCTTTACCCAATTCTTTTTTGGCTGCTATTTCGTAGTTATCAGATAAATAACGAAGGAACAGAAAGGATAACATGTAATCGCGAAAATCATCGGCATTCATGGCACCGCGTAAATCGTCGGCTATGGTCCAAAGTGTTTTACCTAATTGAGTTTGATCTTGCGCTGTCATAATAATGTTTATTGATCAGTTGCTTTAGTCTCCTTTTCAACAAGAAGTGCCGGTAACTGAAACTGATATTTTTTCAGGAACTCTTGTAAAATTCGTTTAAAAAGTTCTTTATTATCCATATTCATTTCAACAGGTTCGTATAAGGAGTATTTGCCATGACTTAACAGGTTTAGTGCCCGAGCAAAAAGTATATCGTCTTCTAAACCCTTAATGCATTCCGAAAAATCATTCATGCCAAAAAAGGAAGATGTTTTTTCAAGAATGGTACGTAGAATATTGAAATGGTAAGTGTAAATTTGATCTGATTCAGCAGATTGTTTCAATTCACTCAATAATGCCACATGGTGAAAGAATGGGGTATCGTCTGTTTTCTGAAGCGTATAGTTGCCAGCGATCGTTTTATGCAAGAAGTAACGCGAATGGTTGTGTTTCTTCAGTTCATTGCACATTACATTAAAGAATAAGCTATGGTGTGAGGATAGGATAGTTTTTACTTTGCCAACACCCGTTTTTAGCAGTTGAGCTAAATGACTGGCCACTGCAATGGCATTGTTTTCATCCAGAGAAGAAATAGGGTCGTCTATGTACACATATTTCACCCAATCATAGGCATTGGCACCTTCAATACTCAGTTCGCAAATGGACAAGAATACACACCAGATAAAAATATTCTCTTCACCACGTGATATTTTTATATTGTCTACAATGGTCGACTTTTCTACCTGTTGACCGGCTTCCCATTTTTTCTCTAAGACTGTTCTTTTAAACTGTACTTCTAATTTATTGTAATCGATATCAAAACTAAAATCGGCATAACGCTCCAAGTGAGTGGAAATTCTTTCTTCCAAAGCTAGTTCTTTGAAACCATTGAAAAAATTGGATGCGCTATTTAATTTCAGTATCCGTGTTTGATCTTTGTCTAAATCGTTATCCCAACTAAACAGGTCTTCTGTAAATGCGTTGAAATATAAAGTATCGCGTTGGTCATCTCCCCCTTTTTTACCTCTTTCTTTAAACTCCATAGAGAGTCTGGTTTTGCCCGTGCCGTTGAAGGCATATACCAATACAAAATCACCGGTTCTCAGGTCGTCACGAAAACGGTCTACCAATTTAGGCAGGGAGGGGTAGCTTACTATTTTAGGCGTGCCACTCATGTATTTATTTCAGATGTATTGGGGAATAAACCTTGTAGTAAGCCTTTTTTGTGGAGTTTTAAGAATCCTACTTTTTGTTTTTGAGATAGTATCATTTCGTCAAGTGATGATAATGAAGATGCAATCTTTTGTTGCTCTGTAATTGATGGTAGATAAATACAAAACTTTGAGATGTCATCTTTAGTAAAACCTTTAATTGCCATACCTTGACTATATCCAATAAGAACACTAGTTTTTGATTTAAGATAGTATGCTATGAAAAATACATCACTTTTTTGTGGAGTAAAACTTGTGAAATCTTGACTTGTGCAAATTTGATTTTTAGAAACAGCCAATTTCCCAACTCCTACCCGTGAAACAAGTAAGATACTATTCACTGGAACTAGCTTAGTAGCAGATTTTTGTAATGCCTCATTAGAAATAAATCGACTTATTTTTATCAAATGAATCGATTCTTCATCTATATCTGAGCTTGATATCCATGGGATATCACCAGTCCAAAAGGATTCGATGTCTCTGCTCGGTGTTCCGCCTCCAGTAAAATTTCCGATTTCCCCTAAACTAGTATCTTCCCACTCTCCATTATCCTCAAACTCCTGAAACCTCAACCTAGGCACAGTCTCCCCCTCAGCAGGAAATAAATTTTGTAACAAACCTTTTTTATGTGCTTGTAGTATTTCCAGTTTTTGGGTTTCGGCGGTTATTATATCATCTAATGATGAAAGGCAGGCGGCGATTTTTTGTTGTTCTTTTTTTGATTGAGGAAAATGAATCTTCATATTCCTTAAGTCGGAGTTGTACAATCTACTTATTACTCCTCCATCAGATGTTTGCCATTTCAAAGTTGAATAGCAGTAAAATAAAAACTTATTAAGCATTAATGTTTCATCATTACCTATCCATACAATATTTGAATCTTGAAAATAGGCAGGAGAGCCATCATAAACCACCAATCTTCCGATTGTTCCAGAAGCCGATATTAGAATTTCCCCAATCTTAGGAAACGCATACTTTATTTTATACTTTTTGTATGTTTCTTCTGAAATGAAAGAATCCGCCAATCCGCCAAATGTTCCAATTTTATAAAATGGAACTCCGTTAGACGAATTATTAGTTGTTTCTTCTTTAAAAATGCGTTTACACATTAAAGGCTCACCAATAACACCTAGTTTGTCTGCATTCCATACAGTGTCTTTCATAAACTCAGGAAAGCGAAGTCTTGGTAAAATTTTATCTTTATTGTCTTTACTCATACGCATTCAATCCCGATATTTCTCGCCCGGTAACTTGTTTTTTTAATAAAGGACTTAGTTCTTCCATTAAAGAGAGCTCTCTTTTTGTTCTTTCTTTCCAGCCCAGCTCTAATGGTGCAAACAATTCACTTAAAGCAGCACCATCAAATATCATTCTGTTTAAAATAGTATCCGAAAAATCTTGTAACTTTTTTGTTTCCAGTCCATACTTTTCTGCGATAGTAGCCAGTGTTTTGGTTGTTTTTTCTGCTTTAAATTGTTGGTAACCTTGACTAATTTCTTTCTCTGTTAAAGGCTTTCCTTCTTCAAGCGTGTTAATATATTCAACCATATCGTCTTTTTCCTCCATCAGGTTGGCATGTGAGCTCAATATGCCAATCAACTGGTTCCGGCTCATTTTCTGTTTGCTGGGTTTATTTTGGGTGTAATTCGCAATCAAACCCATAATATAGTCGTAATCAATGATGGCAGAAGCAAACAACACGAATTCAAACTCTAGCTGTTGCACAGCGTCGTCACTATTTTTCTGTTGTATTTCCTTTAATTGTTTAGCTGTTTCCAAGTATGAGCTTCTGAAAGAGCGTAACTGGTCTTCCGATAAAAGTTCGTTGATCTGTTGCTTTTGTTCTTCACTCAGATCGGTGTATTGGTCTAACTGTGTTTTTAATCTTTGTACTTCTTTAAACCGGTTAATAAATTCTATACGGGCTGTATCGCCTTTGAGATTATACACAGCTTCCGGTTCGCTGGCTAGGTTGCTATGTTCCATAAATGCATCCATGGCCATCACGGCTTTCTTGTATAGCTCAATCACTTTTGGTGCAGGATCTACCAGCCATATTTCTTTGGCGCCTACGGCATTGTCTTTGCCTGAAAATATGGCAATGGCATTGTCTACATCGTCTTGCTGACTCTTGAAATCAAGGATATTGCCATAAGGTTTGGTATCGTTCAAGACCCGATTAGTACGGCTAAAAGCCTGAATGAGGCCATGATATTTAAGGTTCTTGTCTACATATAAAGTATTCAGGTATTTGGAGTCGAAACCGGTCAGTAACATGTCCACCACAATCACGATATCAATTTTGTTGGCATGTGGGTAATCGGCATTACTAAATCGCTGAAATTTAATGCGTTGCTGTATATCCTGATAATACAGGTCAAATTCATTGATACTGTGGTTGGTGCCGTATTGTTGGTTATAATCAGCAATGATCTGTTGTAGTGCTTTTTTCTTTTCTTCAGGAGCGGTTTCGTTATCTACTTTCTCTTGTTGCAGGTCTTCTTGTAATTGCAATACATCTTTATTGCCTTCGGCAGGAGGGGAGAAAACGCAAGTAATATTTAATGGAATATAGTTTTCATTCGTTTCTTTTTCTTTTTGTTGTAACTCTTTAAATTCTTTATAGTATTCTATCGCGTCATTGATGGAAGAGGTGGCGAGTATGGCATTAAACTTCCTGTTATTGGTAGCTGAATCATGTTTGTTAAAAATGGCATTGATAACAGCTGTTTTATGCAGGAGTCCTCCGTTGGGGGAAGTAGCAGTTGGCTTAAAATAGTCAATATGAAATCGCAATACATTCTTATCATCAATGGCATGCGTGATGGTATAGGCATGTAACTGTTTTTGGAAAATTTTTTCTGTTGTTACATAGGATCCAATTGTACCATCAAATTGTTTATAGGTAGCATTCTCATCAAAAATCGGTGTGCCCGTAAAGCCAAATAACTGTGCATTCGGGAAGAATTCTTTGATGGCTTTATGATTTTCTCCAAATTGTGAACGATGGCACTCGTCAAAAATGAATACAATACGTTTACTTCTCAAGGGTTCAAGTCGTTCTTTGTAATTGTTCTTATTGGTGGCATCTAATGCCAGTCCTAATTTTTGAATGGTGGTAACAATTACTTTGTTGGCATGATCCTCTGAAAGCATGCGCCTCACCAATGTTTCGGTATTGGTATTTTCTTCTACACAACCTTCTTGGAATTTATTGAATTCTTCACGTGTTTGTCGGTCAAGGTCTTTACGGTCAACCACAAACAAACATTTTTCAATATCCGGATTGTCTTTCAGTAGGGTAGAGGCTTTAAAAGAAGTCAATGTTTTACCGCTTCCCGTTGTGTGCCAGATATAGCCATTACCTCTGTTTTGTTGTATGCAGTCTACGATGGCTTTTACCGCATAGATCTGGTAAGGCCGCATCACCAGTAATTTTTGTTCGCTTGCCACCAATACCATGTATTTGCTGATCATCTGACTCAGGGTGCATTTGCTCAGAAATTTTTCAGCAAAATCATCTAAGAAGTTAATTTTTTGATTGTCTTCACTTGCCAATTTGTAAATGGGTAAAAACTGTTCATCTGCATTAAAACTAAAATGGGTATTGTTATTATTGGCAAAATAATAGGTATTGGAACGGTTACTTACAATAAATAACTGCATAAAGCAAAGCAGCGAATTGGTATAACCATTACCCGGATCCGTTTTATAGTCTACAATCTGCTGCATAGCCCTGCGTGGACTTACTTCCAGACTTTTCAATTCGATTTGAACTATGGGGATGCCATTAATGAGCAGTATTACATCATATCGGTGATGACTGTTATGGGTATTGATGCGAAGTTGATTGATTACTTCAAAATCATTTTTGCACCAATCTTTGATATTTACCAGACTATAGTGGAGAGGGGTATCATCTTCACGTGTAAAAGTGTTGATTTCACGCAGGCGTTTGGAAGAAGCAAAAACATCTGTATTGATGATCTCGTCTTTTAGTCTGGCGAATTCAGCATCTGTTAAATTGACGCGGTTCAGCGTCTGAAATTTTTGACGAAAGTTTTGTTCAAGGGATTCTCTATCACGTATATCGTTCCTATACGTATACTTTAAATCCAATAGCTTGGCTATTAATCCTTCCTCAATTTGTAGTTCCTTGGTCATTGAATGATTTCTGTCCATTCAAAGTTATTGTTTTTTTGTTCCCTTTATCTCAATATACGCCTGACGTGGAGTAAATACTAAATTTTTTTAAGGGTTTGAAAATGGAGGGAGTCGAAGGGTAATTAAACAGACGCATGTGTTGGTGTATTGAGCTGTGAGCTTAGAGCCGCATGCTGCAAGCTTCTAGCTGTGCGTTGATCAATGTAGAATAAGAAATTTCTTTTGTTGGGGGGTAAGTCGTTATATAGGTTCTTATAAATTTTGCTTTAAGTGTTGTATCAAAAAGCAGGAATAGTCTTACAACCCTCTATTTTGCGGATGAAAAAAACACCGTTGTATGCTTTTTGCCAGGGATAAGATTGGTTTCTATGTTGACTCATTGGTAAAGAACCTTTCATACTGAACGAAACAGGGAATTTCATCTTTTGATTTAGGTCAGTCCAATCAATAAAAGCATAATTCCAATGTTTAGGTAGCCAATTTTCGAAACTATTTTTAACAGGTTCTTCCGCTATAGTTGTATAATCAGGTCTGGTAGTCCAAACTGATGTTGCTTCTGCTGAAGTGAATCCTAATGCATAATAACTGTGTGGATTGTATTGAGGATCGCCCAATAAATGCCCTAACATATTTTCAGTATCAGCTCTATTATTTGTTTGATCAATCCTTTTAACGATATGCGCGTTGTGGGCCCAGATGATTATTTTCTCGTTAGGATATTTTTCATTAGCCAACCACATAATATTTTCAAACATTTGCGTATCTCTTATACTGAAATTTCGACGTTGTTCTTTCAATAAGTACGGAAGTATGTTTCTGTATGCTGCGAGTACATTATCAACTAAAACTTTCTCATCACTTGTCAATTGCTTTTTTTTCTGCGAACTGTATAAGTTTTCTAATGCAAGTTTACCTTTCTGACAAGCCTCGGGGTCGGCTTTTTGACCATTGAAAAATATGGCATGTAGGTTGTCTGCTACCTTTACTGACCATTCTTTTTCTATCTGAGTTTCTGTAATTTTTGATAAGGCGCTTTCAAGTTTTGGCTTAAGTTGAGTAAATGAGAAAGGAGTTTGTAATTGACAATCCATCCCAGCAATTACTAAAGGAGATTTTGTTGATTGGCTTTCCCAGATATAGTTGTATAAAAATGGGGCAGCTTTATCGCACCAAGACCACATGCCTGCAAGATTCTGGTAAAGAAATCTTCTGAGACTATCCTTGGTTTTGTCAACTTTTTCGAATCCGTATGTAAGACCGAAATAGTCTGATTCAAAAACTAAAACATTGAATCCCTTTTTCTCATGAAGATATTTTATGATTCTTCCTTTTGCTTCAAAAGTAGTGCCATCCCCATGCATTTGTTCTCCTAATGCTACAATTCGGGCATTTCCAATAGCATTGCCCAATACCTCCAGGTCATCAAAATTGGAACTGTCAATATGAATGGAAGTGATTTGGCGAGAAGTTTCCTGTACATATCTCTTGATTTCTTTTTGAGATGATGCAGTAGTTTGGCAAAAAAGTACCAGAAAAGCAATGAGTGAAAAAGTTATAAGAAAAGGTATCCGCATATTTTGAGATTAATGATGAATCATTAATTCCATAATAAAGTCATCCATAAAAAATCCATTGCCAATATCCAATTTCACTTCTTCAGCAATGGTGAATCCCATGCGTGTGTAGAAGTCTTTGGCAGCGTTCTGCTTATTGACTTGTAAGAAGAGTCGGGTATGATTTTTTTCTTTTGTGTATGCAATGACTTTTTGTAAGAGTGCTTTTCCTGCTCCTGATTTTTGAATGGTGGGAAGGATGTAGAGTTTATTCAGTTTACATCCTTGATTGCCTTCTTCTGAAACAGAAGCAAACCCAATCGGTTGATCATTGAGTTCTGCAAGATAAAACTGATGTCCCTTTTGCATTTGTTCCAACAATGCATCATCGCTGTAGATCATGTCTAACATGTAACGTATCTGTTCCTGCGATATGATTTTGCCATACGCTTCAGGCCAAGTGTTTTCCGCTAATGATCTAATGACACTTCTATCATTTGAATCGGCTTCTCTGATATGTAAATTGGCTGACATGTTACAGGTTCTTCAAACTCTCTTCAATGTTTTGAATACGCGCTTCTGCATCTGCTAATTTCTTTTGTTCGAGTGCCACTACTTCCGGTTTCGCATTTTGAACAAATCTCTCATTGCTAAGCTTTTTTAATACGCTTTCTCGAAACCTAATCTGATAAGCCAAATCTTTTTCTAATTCTTTCTTGTATTCGTCATTGTTTCCAATAATTTTTTCTATACAGAATTTCATATCACCTTTTAGAAAGAATGAATATGTCTTTGTGGTGTCTATTCCTTTATCATAAAAGAATCGTACATTTTCTTGTCTTTCAATTAGTGCTTCAATTCTTTTAATCGAGCCTTCTTGTTCTAAGGAACAAAAAGTGAGAAGCTCTACCGGCTCACTTTTTTTAATTTGTTGTTGAACTCTTACGCCACGAATAAAATTTTGTAAGTCTTGTGCAAAAAGACCAAGGTCAATTAATGTAATGTCAGGTAAGGGAGCACTTTTTATTTGTTTGATGCACAAGTCTTCTTTTTGCCCACGCAGTAAATGATAAATCTCTTCTGTAATGAATGGCATATAAGGATGCAATAATTGCATCATCTCTTCAAAATAGATAAGGGTTTTTTCGTACACCACTGGATCAACCGGTTGCTCAAATCCGGGTTTCGCCCATTCAAGATACCAACTGCAGAAATCATCCCATATCAATGAATACAAAACTTTCAAGGCTTCACTTAATCGGAATTGCTGCATCAGTGTTTCCACTTCTACTTTGGCTTGTTGTAAGCGCGATTCGAACCAATCGGTAGCGAAGGAGGAAGAAGGCTGTGAGTTGTGAGCTGTGAGTTGCGCGCTTTTTTCTATTCTGGTTTCCCAGCTTTTGATGAGTTTGAGTGCGTTCCAGAGTTTGTTGTTGAAATTGCGACCTTGTTCTAGGGAAGCTTCATCAAATAAAATATCATTACCCGCAGGAGAGGAGATCATGATACCAAATCTTACAGCATCGGCTCCATATTGATCAATGAGTGCTAGGAGATCAGGAGAGTTGCCTAAACTCTTACTCATTTTTCTTCCTTGCTTATCCCTCACAATACCCGTAAAGTATACATGCTTGAAAGGAATTTCTTTCATGTATTCTTCACCCGCCATGATCATACGCGCTACCCAGAAGAAAATAATCTCAGGGGCTGTTACCAATGTATTGGTTGGATAATAATATTTTACTTCTGCATTACCCGGATTGGACAATCCCTTGAACACTTCAAAAGGCCATAACCAACTGGAGAACCAAGTGTCCAAACAATCATCATCCTGTCGAATATCTTCCAATCTCAAATCTGCGATCTGTGATCTGAGATTTTCAAATGCTTCTTCTCTCGTAGTTGCTACCGCATAAGTGCCATCAGGAGCATACCATGCAGGGATACGATGTCCCCACCATAGTTGGCGACTGATACACCAATCTTTAATATTCTCCATCCAATGGCGATAGAGATTTTTGAATTTGGCAGGATGGAATTCAATTTCCCCTTCCATCACTGCTTTCAATGCCGGCTCAGATATCTTTTTCATATCTACCCACCACTGTAAACTCAGTCGAGGTTCTACTACGGCATCAGTTCGTTCACTGTATCCAATCTGATTGGTATAATCTTCAACTTTAACGATATGTCCTTTTGCTTCTAGTTCGGGAACAATTTTCTTACGTACTTCAAAACGATCTTCACCAATATATAACTGCGCAGCTTCACTTAGGGTACCATCATCATTCATCGTTTCAATGACTTCCAGGTTGTATTTCTGTCCAAGCTGATAATCATTCATATCATGTGCAGGCGTTACTTTTAAAGCGCCGGTTCCAAATTCTGTGGTCACATAATCATCAGCAATGATGGGAATTCGTCTTCCAATTAATGGAACAACCGCATACTTGCCATGTAAGTGTTGGTAGCGATCATCATTCGGATTCACACAAATAGCAGTATCCCCTAAAATAGTCTCAGGTCTAACCGTGGCGATGGTAATAAACTCTTTTTCTTTGGTACTACTGTCATCTGTCAACTCCAAACTGTCAACTACTTCATATCGAACATAATACAACTTGCTCTGAACTTCTTTATAAATTACCTCTTCATCACTCAAAGCAGTTTTTGCTTTGACATCCCAGTTGATCATGCGTTTACCACGATAAATCCAACCTTTTTTATGGAGGTCTACAAACACATTGATCACAGAACGATAGTAATCTTCATCCATGGTGAAAGAAGTACGGTTCCAATCTAAACTGCAGCCCATTTTTTTCAACTGCTGCAAAATGATGCCACCATATTTTTCTTTCCATTCCCAAGCATATTGTAGAAACTCATCTCGACCAATAGCAGATTTGGCAATACCTCTCTCGCGCAACATAGCTACTACCTTAGCCTCTGTCGCAATAGAAGCATGGTCGGTACCGGGTACCCAACAGGCATTTTTACCCTGCATACGGGCGCGACGAACCAGAATATCCTGAATGGTATTGTTGAGGCAATGTCCCATATGAAGCACTCCGGTAACATTGGGTGGAGGTATTACAACAGTGAAAGACTCCCTTTCGTCGGGTGTACTGTTGAAATAACCTTTACTTAGCCAATGTTGGTACCATCTGGCTTCAATATCTCCCGGGATATAATTCTTACTCAATTCCATTCCTGAACTCATTTTTAAGGCTGGCAAAACTACGAAAATAGTGGGGGAGTAAGAGGGGTTAAAAAAAACCACGCATTGCGTGGTTCATATATACAATACAAGGGGATTTCCTTACCAGATAAATACGGCTTCATTCCATTCCAATAAGGAGATAGCTGCCGGCTGTTGTTGTTCTGATTTTTCTTCCTTGGGTGCTTTTTTAAGCTGTTCCAACGCATTACGTTGCTTTAGAGACATAGAAGTACAACAGCTTGCTACTTTCTTTCCTGCTGTTTTGCAGAAATTGCGAACTTGGTGGGTACTGCAAGCAGTAAAAGCCATCAAGAGACAAATCAAAACAATATTCTTCATGTCAGTTGTTTTCTGGAACAAAGCTAACCTGCTCATGCAAACCATTAGGTTAACCATTGTTAATTATACCTAACGTTCTTTTATGAATTAGGTTACAGTTTTACCGCATTTTTTTCTGACTTATTAGTCTATGTAAGGGCAAAAACATTACAGTCTGCTGTATCAAAGCAGAAAAATCCAGAAAACAAAGGGGTGCAGCGAAAAAGCGCGTTTTTAGGAGCGACCCTTCCATTCGAGATAAGACAATACAACAACAGTAATCAGGATAATGGCTACGATGGCAGCATTACGTGCATTTTCACTAATGTGAAATTGTGATTTTGTGTTTGACATGGCAGGTAGATTTGGTACGTAAAAAAATTTTTACGGTCTTCCAGAGGATATTTTATATCGTTCAGAAGAAATCCAAGCTGTCAATAAAACCGGGGCTGTCGGGGGTGAATTGAATCTTTGTTTGTAAGATATGGTTTAATTCACGAATTTACAAGCCTTATTGTATGCAATTTGCTATTGTGGATATCGAGACAACGGGCGGTTTTCCGGAACAACATGGAATGACCGAGATCGCTATCGTATTACACAATGGTACCGAAGTGGAGGGTAAATATGAGACCCTGATCAATCCCCACCAAGAAATTCCACCCTATATCGCCAATATGACCGGTATTTCAGATGCCATGGTTGCCAAAGCGCCCTCATTTGAAACGGTTGCACAAGAAATTTATAACCTTTTATCCGGTCGGATATTTGTAGCGCATAACGTGAATTTTGATTATTCTTTTGTGAAGTATCATTTACAAAAAGCAGGTTATCAGTTACATGTGCCAAAATTATGTACGATCCGACTCAGCCGGAAAGTGTTTCCGGGGTTTCGAAAATATGGATTGGGGCATCTTTGCAGAGAACTGGATATTCCCATCACCAATCGTCATCGGGCAGGGGGAGATGCGCTGGCCACTGCGCAGATATTGGACATGGTGATACAGAACAATGGGGAACGTTTGATCAAAGAAATGCTGAAAAAAGACAATCATGGTCAAACCCTACCCGCACACTTGCCGGAAAAGCAGGTAATGGGCTTACCGCAAAAACCCGGTGTGTATTATTTCCATGATCAAAAGGATAAAGTACTCTATGTTGGTAAAGCCAAAAATCTCAAAAAAAGAGTGATCAGTCACTTTACCGGATTGGACATCAGTAAAAAAAGACAAGAACTTTTACGAACTGTCTATCGAATATCTTATGTGGAATGTCCAACAGAATTCATCGCATCCTTATTTGAAAGTGTTGAGATCAAAAGGCTTTGGCCGATTCATAATAAAAGTCAAAAAAGATTCGAACAAGTTTGGGGTATTTATCAGTTTGAAGATAATAGGGGTTATATCAGATTGGGGATTGATAAAAAAAGAAAACATTTGCAACCCATTGCTTGCTTCGCTTTACTGGCAGATGCACATCGTATGTTATGGAAACTGGTAAAAATGCATGATTTGCATCCAGCTTTGTGTTTCCTGGATCTTACCACACAACATGAATGGTCTGATGTGCAAGAATATAATCAACGTGTACGCACAGCACTTCAATGGGTCGCCGACCAGAAAGAAACGTTTGTGATTCGTGATCAATCTGCATATGTATTAGTCGAAAATGGTATTTTTTATGGAATGGGAACTCCATCTGCAGACATCGGAATTCATGAATTAGATACGTTGAAAGAGCATTTGACCATGTATCCTGAAAATGAAGCCATCCGTTCCATGATCCGTAATTATACGGAACGCTATCCCTCCAAAGTCATTCGCATCGCATAGATCTTCTGTGTTCTTCAGTGAACTCAGTGGCAATTAATTGCCGCTGTAGACAACTAAGAATACAGAAATATAGAGTGGCTACATTTTTTTGGTCATTATTACCTTCTTTGATTTTGATGTAACCATTGGTATTGAAACCTTTATACTTATATTCGTAACCCCTTATATGTATTCAAAACTGGAAGTACATGCTGGAAAATGAAGATTTCAGAAGGGTTTTTATGGCTATGCCCATGCCTTCCTTATTATTACGTGCAGATAGTCCGGTATTTACGATCATTGATGTAAATGAAGCTTATTTACAAGCAACAGGTAGTAGTGCTACTGATCTCTTGCACAAAGGCGTTTTTGAAGCTTTTCCGGATAATCCTGATCTGGAAGATGCGAATGGCGTGAGTAATCTTAGAACATCACTTGATCTAGTAGTCTGTACAGGATCTGCCCATAAAATGCCGGTTCAACGATTTGATAT
Organism: Sediminibacterium sp.; assembly: GCF_051861365.1. Classification (NCBI taxonomy): domain Bacteria; kingdom Pseudomonadati; phylum Bacteroidota; class Chitinophagia; order Chitinophagales; family Chitinophagaceae; genus Sediminibacterium; species Sediminibacterium sp. The sequence continues at coordinate 74,212 of NZ_JBHYCW010000006.1, forward strand.
ACCTATACGTGGAGGAAATGAATTTGTACTAAAATATTGCCTTACCCATAATGTACCTGTACTAGACCATGAGGGTAAAACATATTTTATCATTCACTCTGTTATAGATGTAACAGCCGAAATTGAGAACCGGGATAAAAATGAAATTGCAGAAAGAGATCTGAACAAAGCCAAGGATTTATTATTGCAGGCGGAGGATATTACACAAATTGGAAGTTGGGAATTGGATCTTTCTAATAATGAATTGTATTGGTCTGAAGGGGTATTCCGTATTTGCGGGTATGAACCGGGAGAAATGCAAATCAACTTTGCAACAGGATTAAGTGTCATTCATCCTGATGATCAGGAGATGGCCTTACAAGCAATGCAGCACACTATTGAACACGGAGATACTTATGAAATCATTAAAAGATTTATTCGCAAAGATGGTAGTATTCGCATCATTAACTCACGTGCAAAAATCATCTTAAATGAAAGAGGGGAAAAAGTAAAACTGGCCGGGGTATTCCAGGATATTACAGAAAGAAAAAAGACACAACAAGCTTTAGAAGACGCTTATCAGGAAAAGCACATGATTCTCGAGAGTATTGGAGATGGTTTTTTTGCAGTAGATAAGGAATGGAAAGTTCATTATTGGAATCAATCAGCTGAGCGAATTCTTGGACTGTCGCGAACAGAAGTGCTTGGAAAACATATCTATTCAATTTATCCGGAACAACAATATGCTACTTTTTATACCAACTGTGTTATTGCAGAGCGTGATCAAGTAACCATGCATTTTGAAGAATACGTGGAACCTCTAGGTATATGGATTGATGTGAGTGTGTATCCTTCTCCTTCAGGATTATTGGTTTATTTCAGAGATGTAACAGAACGAAAAGAGATTCAAAAGCAATTTGAATCAGTCGTTAATAATATGCCCGGTATAACTTATCGTTGTTTATTGGATGATAAGTGGAGTATGCTTTTTATTAGTAATGGCGTAGAAGCGATTACAGGATATCCGGCTGCCGATTTTGTGATAAACAAGACACGTACATTTTCAAGTATCATCCATCCGGATGATTTGAATGCTACTTTTATTATCGCAGAACCATTATCAAAAGGAGAAGTATTTAGTATTCAATATCGGATCATTTGTGCTGATGGTGATATAAAGTGGGTAGAAGATAAAGGAAGAGGTGTATACAATAATAGTCATCAATTAATATATATTGATGGAGTGATCATGGATATTACAGAACAAAAACAATACCAGGAAACCTTGCTACGACTCAATGAAGAGTTGAATAAACGAGCGCAAGATCTGGCTATTTCCAATGCAGAACTCGAGCAGTTTGCTTATGTGGCATCTCATGATCTGCAGGAGCCCCTTCGAATGATCACCGGATTTTTATCGCAGTTGGAAAAGAAATATAAGCATGAATTAGATGATACAGCCAGACAATATATCGGTTTTGCAACGGATGGTGCTAAGCGTATGCGAACTGTCATATTAGATTTATTGGAATATTCTCGAGTAGGGAGTGTTGATTATGAGAAAGAGCCGGTCAATATTCATCAGGTCATCGCTGAAATTTTAGAAATGAACAGAAATGATCTGATTCGAAGAGAAGCTAGGGTATTTTTTGATGGGATGCCATTGATCAGAGCAGCTAGAACACCTATTTCACAACTATTCCAAAATTTAATCACCAATGCACTCAAATATCAGTCGCCGGATCAGCGACCTGAAATAAAAATTACGGCTACTGAATATCCATCATACTGGCAGTTTGCAGTAGCAGACAATGGAATAGGTATTGAAAAAGAATATTTTGAGAAAATATTTGTAATTTTTCAAAGATTACATCATAGGAATGAGTATTCCGGAACGGGTATTGGACTATCCATTTGTAAAAAAATAGTTGACATGCACAATGGAAAAATTTGGGTGGAATCATTACGTGGAAGAGGCAGTACATTTTTCTTTACGATCGAGAAATAAAGGATCACATAGGTTGGAATTGAAAATATAAAATAACAAATTTGAAACCGATACACATTTTACTGGTAGAAGATAACGAAGGGGATATTCTACTCACAACTGAAGCATTGAATGACCGAAAAATTACCAATGAAGTAAGTATTGCCCGTGATGGGACAGAAGCCTTGGACTTTTTGAGAAAAACAGGAAAGTTTAGTGAAGCAGCAACCCCTGATCTGATTTTATTGGACATTAATTTGCCCAAGATGAATGGTCATGATGTGTTAGGTGTCATCAAAAACGATGATGAGCTAAAAAAGATTCCTGTAATTATGTTAACGACATCTTCATCAAAAAGAGATATCGATATGTCCTACGAAAAAGGAGCCAATTGTTATATCACCAAGCCGGTTGACATGGATGACTTCTTACATACGATATCTTCCATCGAAAATTTTTGGATATCAGTCGTTCAACTTCCTACACGTTAAGCAAATATCCATGGAGAAATACAACTGGCATGTACACATTCTGGTAGTAGAGGATAATCCCGGTGATCTTTTGCTAATAGAAGAGTTTCTAAAAGATGAGATTACTTTACCTGTCATTCATCATGCAACTGATTTTAAGACTGCTGAAACCTTACTCAATAATCAACAACTCAAATTCGATTTTATCCTTTTGGATCTTTCATTGCCGGATGGAATCGGAGAGGCATTGGTCAAAAAAGTAATGGCGATATCTGCTGAAACACCGCTGATTGTGCTTACGGGTTATACCGATAAAAATTTTGGTACAAAAGCGATTTCAATGGGGGTTTCTGATTACTTGCTTAAAGATGATCTCACTTCTTCACATCTTTTCAAAAGTCTTTTATTTACCAGAGAACGTAGTGCCTTCAATAAACAATTGACTGAATCGGAAAAAAAGTATCGTGATATTTTCCATTCAAGCCCACAACCCATGTGGGTATACGATTATGATACCTACCAATTCTTAGATGTGAATGAAGCGGCCATCAGTCACTATGGTTATAGTAAGGAAGAATTTCTTAAGATGACTATCTTTCATCTAAGAATCGAGGAAGATATACCTGAATTGAAAAGAATTTTGCAGTCAGCTATTGATCAGAATGAAAATCATATTAAGGGTATTTTCCAGCATCTAAAAAAAGATGGTACACTTATAACGGTTCAAATCCAAAGCAGTAGTATAAACTTTAATTATCGAAAAGCAGGCCTTGTATTAGCGATTGATCTTACTGAGCGATTGCAATATGTACAGGCCATTGAGCAGCATAATCAATTATTCAGAGATATTGCTTGGACACAATCACATAGTGTACGGGCTCCTTTGTCGAGGTTATTGGGGCTGGTTCATTTGTTAAATGAGATGGGAGAGCAGGTACCTGAAAAAGTTAAAGAAATCATCCGGTATATCTCAATTTCAGGGAATGAGTTGGATGATATTGTGAAAGAAATTGTACGAAAAGCAGAGACTACAGCGTTAAAAGATAAGTATACAAACAGTAATGTGGATTAACGGTGCAGATAATAAATCACCATTTTGTGGTAAAAACCTACTACAAGCTGTGAGCCAGGAGCTTCGAGCTTTTCTAAGTTAATTTTTAAGGATCAAATAACCTGCTTGGATATTTTAAGTATTTCTTTTAAACGGTGTATGACTAATATTCAAGGCTCGTAGCTCACAGCCTATTTCCTTCGAGAGTACAGTATAATAAATCCATGTTCAGTTTATCTGGTTTTGCCCTACATTCGCTGCCCGATTTTATTGTTTTAAAGTTTTAATTGGAATTAGCGTATGTCTGGTTTTACTCCCTCTATCGCAGGTAAACTGAATCTCAAACAAACACAAGTACAAGCCGTATTGGATCTTTTCGAAGAAAGTGCTACCATTCCCTTCATTGCCCGTTACCGAAAAGATAAAACAGGTGGATTGGATGAAGTGCAGATCCAACAAATTCAGGATGAAGCCAAGTTTCTCAAAGAATTTACAGAACGTAAAACCTTTATAGAAAAAGCCATTACCGAGCAGGGTAAAATGACAGAAGAACTTCAAGCTAAAATTGATAAAGCCACAACAATTGCAGCACTCGAAGATATTTATCTGCCTTATAAACCTAAGCGTAAAACCAAAGCGCAAACTGCCAGGGAAAATGGTTTAGAGCCGTTGGCAGATTTGATGTTAACGCAGCAGCAAGATGATGTACTTACAGAAGCTGCTAAATATATCAATGATAAGATAATAATCGTAGAAGATGCTTTACAAGGCGCAAGAGATATTATTGCCGAACTGGTGAATGAAAATGCAGAAGCGCGTGCCAAAATGCGTAAACTTTTTGAAGACACAGCTACCATACAAAGCAAAGTGTTGACCGATAAAGAAACAGAAGGAATTAAATACAAAGATTATTTCGATTTTTCAGAACCTATCCATAAAATTCCATCTCACCGAATACTCGCGATACTTCGTGGATTTTTGGAGGGTGTATTACGAATGAGCATTGCTCCATTAGAAGAAGATGCTTTGTATTTACTGGAACAGCAATACATCAAAGGCATGAACCCATGGTCTGATCATCTGCGAAAAGCGATTCGTGATGCATATAGAAGATTGATGCAACCCAGTTTGGAATCTGAATTCAGAACAGCTTTAAAACAAAAAGCCGATGAGGAAGCAATCACTGTATTTGCTGAAAATCTTCGTCAGTTATTATTGAGTGCACCATTGGGTAGAAAAAATATTCTAGCCATTGACCCCGGTTATCGTACAGGTTGTAAAGTGGTTTGTCTGGATAACAAAGGAGATCTTCAAACAACAGATTTGATCTATGTACATGAAAACAATCGTGTATACGAAAGTGAACATAAGATTCGGAAACTGGTAGAACAATTCAAAGTAGAAGCCATTGCCATTGGTGATGGTACAGCAGGAAGAGAAACCGAGCAGTTCATCAAGAAAATGCAATTGGGTTTGCCTGTGTTTTTGGTGAATGAAGATGGCGCTTCTGTTTATTCAGCTTCTGAAACAGCCAGGGAAGAATTTCCAGATCAGGATGTAACTGTTCGCGGCTCGGTAAGTATTGGTCGTCGTTTGATGGACCCATTGGCGGAATTGGTAAAAATCGATCCAAAAAGTATTGGGGTTGGACAATACCAACACGATGTCAATCAGTTTCGTTTAAAAGAACGATTGGATCAAACTGTGGTGAGCTGTGTAAACACAGTTGGGGTTAATTTGAATACCGCAAGCAAACATTTGCTGGCCTATGTGAGTGGTATTGGAGGAACCATGGCAGATAATATTGTTCGTTATCGTTCTGAGATCGGAGAATTTAAAGAGAGAAACCAATTATTGAAAGTGCCTCGTTTGGGAGCAAAAGCTTTTGAACAATGCGCAGGCTTTTTACGAATCAAAGAAGGGAATAATCCTTTAGATGCCAGTGCAGTTCATCCGGAAGCTTACCCTATTGTAGAAAAGATGGCCGGAGATTTACAGGTAGATGTCAAAGCATTGATCGGAAATGAAACATTGGTGAGCAAGATCGATCCCAAGAAATATGTGACAGAGCAGTTTGGAGAATTGACTTTGCGTGATATCCTGAATGAGTTAAAAAAACCCGGACTAGATCCACGTAATGAATTGGAGCAATTTGAATTTGCACAGATATACAAAATAGAAGATGTACATATTGGAATGATCGTACCCGGTGTTGTTACCAATCTTACCCGATTTGGGGCATTTGTCGACATAGGTGTAAAGCAGGATGGATTGGTTCACGTCAGTGAAATTGCCAATCGATACATCAGCGATCCCGGGGAAGCATTAAAGCTCGGACAAAAAGTGCAAGTGAAAGTAATGGAGGTAGACGTGCATCGCAAGCGTATTGCCTTATCCATTAAACAAGCAAGTGGGGAGGAAAGGGTACAAGGAGACAGGAAGCCAAGACGACAGGAAAGTTTCAAGCGTCAGGAAGAAGATTTGTCTGCGTTGAGTGTGAATGATGCTTTGAGCGCGTTGAAGAAAAAGTTTGGAAAATAGGAGGAGAAGAAACAAGAAACAGGAAACAAGAAAGTTTCAAGTAAACAGGGTACAAGTTTACATAGCGCCGGACTTTAGTCCGGCAAGAGAATAAGAGCGTTGATCAGGTGTAGTGTAGAAGTCACTATTTAATCTGACAGTTGGGAGTGGGGTCTTAAAATACGAGTTGATGAATGTTGCTTTTGACTAAAGGTGAAATTGCTGTGTAACTCCGTGTACAACTCTGCGCCACTGTGGTTAAAAATGTGTTGATGAACGGTTCATCTGATTACCAAACATACGCTATCTTGTTGCCTCTAAATTGTCATCATGAAAAAGATCGCATCGCTCATAGTAGCATTTTTTGTTGCTGCCACTTCCTTTTCACAGGATAAAGTGAATCCCATTATCAAAGATTTTGGTCCGGTATACGAAATACCGGATGCGATAGAAAAGCCGGATCCCAAAATGAACTATAAACTATTGGTAGATCTTGTTATGGCCAGTAGCAAACCTGATACCATTAACTTGGGAATTGAAGCTGCCTGTACCTTACTCAACTTACATGGAGTAGGAGGTGTACCCAAAGAAAAAATCAACATGGTCATTGCGGTGCATAATGCTGCCGGATACACCGTCATGAATAATGAAGCCTATAAAGCAAGATATAAAGTAGATAATCCGAATCTACCCATGATCAAAGCATTGGTGGATGCGGGTGTGAAGATCGTAGTATGTGGACAAACCCTCAAAAAAAGAGGTATTGATCCCTCCACATTAGCCCCCGGTGTAGGTGTTGCCACTTCCGCTTTAACCACCATTACAACACATCAATTGAAAGGCTACGCGACGATTAAATGGTGAGATGGTTTGGATGTCAGATGGCAGATGTAGGATTTCTGATGTGTAATCTTCTCTGAAAAAAGCGTGGCGAACACAATAAAAAGATTCCCCGCACTTTTTTACCTAGTACCTAGTACCTAGTACCTAGTACCTAGTACCTAGTACCTAGTACCTAGTACCCATAACCTATCCCGCCACCCATGTAATTTTCTGCTCAATCCAGCAACCAATTCATTTTCCTTAGTATCTTATCTCCCCAAAATCGTACCGAATGAGAAAACTATTTTTTTCAGGGATAGCAATTGCTTCTGCTGCCTTGATGACTACGTGGTTGCCGTCTGACAAAGGTGAGCTGCGTTTGCTTTCGTCTTTTTTTGCAGATTCTACTAAAAAAGACACCCCCGTGTATACCACTTTTAAAGACCTCCCATTAAAGCCGTCCAGAGAGATCAGCTTTAATACCAAAGAAGGTACTTGGATAAGTGTAGATGTAAGTCCGGATGGCAATACCCTTGCTTTTGATTTAATGGGTGATATCTATACCATGCCAATCACGGGTGGTAAGGCAACACCTGTTACCAAAGGCTTTGCGTATGAAACGCATCCTCGTTTTAGTCCGGATGGCAAAAAACTCTTGTTTACAAGCGATAGAAGCGGTAGTGATAATATCTGGATTTTGGATATGCAAAAGCAAGACACTCTTCAGCTTACAAAGACCAGAGTAGATGATTATGTCAATGCGGTATGGACACCCGATGGTAATTATGTCATTGCCAGCAGAGGGAGACGTTTACCGCGTTTATGGATGTTCCATGCAGATGGAGGTGGTGGTATTCAATTAAATGATGTACCCGGATCATTGAAAACTATAGATCCATTCGTAAGTCCGGATGGCGAAACCGTTTATTATAGTCAGCGTAATGGTTCATGGAATTACAACGCATTGTTACCACAATACCAGATCGGTACTTATGATCGTGATAAAGGTTTGACCAATACCATTACTACTCGTTATGGTTCTGCATTTACTCCCACATTGAGTAAAGACGGACAATGGATGGTATTCGGATCGAGGTATAATGACAAAACAGGTTTGGTGATTCGAAACCTGAAAAGTGGAGATGAAAGATGGTTGGCATATCCTGTTCAACGTGATGAACAAGAAAGTATTGCTCCGCAAGGTGTATTACCCGGTATGGCTTTCACACCTGATAGTAAACATTTGATTGCCAGCTATGGTGGTAAGATTTGGAAAATACCGGTGAATGGAGATGCGGCAACAGAAATACCCATGGATGTAGATGTTAAACTGGAATTGGGACCTCGTTTGTATTTTAATTATGACATCAAAGACACCACACATGCTTTGGCATCTCAAATTCGGGATGCAGTACCAAGTCCGGATGGCAAAAAATTAGCATTCACTGTATTGAATCGATTGTATGTGATGGATTATCCCAATGGAACTCCGGCGCGAGTTACCCATCACAACTTTACAGAAGCCATGCCGGCCTGGAGTCCGGATGGCAGACAGATTGTATTTGCAACTTGGGAAGAAAAAGAAGGTGGACATCTGTATAAAGTAACAGTTGGATCCAATCAAGTGACCAAATTAACGTCAGAAGCTGCATTCTATATGCAACCGGCATGGAGTTATAATCAACGCATTGCTTTCTTTCGTGGACCTAAACGTTTGTTCAAAGACGCAGAAGATCCATTCTTTAGTGGAGCAGAAGCAGAGATCGTGTGGATGAATGAAAATGGCGGTGATATCAAAGTGGTAGATATGGCGAGGAATAGAGGTAATATACATTTCACCAAAGACACAGAAAGAATTTTCTTGAATGGAGGTGGTGGGGCTTTGATCTCCATTCGTTGGGATGGTACTGATCTAAAAACACATGTTCGTATTACCGGTATTACCACTTTTGGTTCAGTATTGGATGGACATGGAGATGCGCACAATGAACCGGTATCGAATGGTAAAGAATATGTAATGGGAAGATACATGTCGGTGTCTAATCCATTGAATCACTGTATGCTTCCTGAGTCATCGGATGCCAGAGAACCACAGCCTATGCCATCAGCAGCAGGTATTATTTTAATGGCTCCGGTGGGTAACCAAGCTTTGGCGCAAGTCAATAATAATATTTATGTAGTAAACATTCCTGAAACGGGTAAAACTCCGAATATTAATGTTGCAGAACCTTCCGCAAGTATTTTTCCTTCGAGACAACTCACTGAGATCGGTGGTGAATTTCCTGCATGGGAAGAAGATGGAAAAAAAGTTCACTGGAGTTTAGGTAATGGACACTGGGTATATGATACAGAAAGAGCAGAAGCTGTAGAAGATTCTGTAAAAGATGCGAAGAAAGCAGAAGCTAAGCGTGCTGCTGATAGTATCAAAGCATTAACAGCAGCAGGTCCGGATGCAAAAAAATTAGCTGATTCACTTGCAAAGAAAAAAGCAGCGGATCTCGCAGCGGCTTTAAAAGCGGATCCTGCAAAAGCCAAACAGGATAGTTTGGATAAAGCAGAGCTCAAGAAAAAAGAAAAATATAGTCCGGCAGAAGTACAAGTGAAAGTATATTATGAAAAAGATACTCCAACCGGTACCATTCTGCTGCGTAATGCCAGAATTGTAACCATGAAAGGTGATGAAGTGATAGAACGTGGCGATATTTTGATCGTCAATAACAGGATCAAACAGGTTGGGAAAGGATTATCAGCTCCGGCGGGCGCCAAAGTAGTAGATTGTTCCGGAAAGACCATCACACCCGGATTTATCGATACCCATTCTCACATGTGGCCATTCTGGGGCTTGCATAAAAATACCGTTTGGATTTATGCTGCGAACTTAGCTTACGGTGTTACAACCACTCGTGATCCACAAACAGCTACAACAGATGTGTTGACCTATGGTGATATGGTAGAAGCAGGAACCATTCCTGGTCCAAGAATTTATAGTACAGGTCCGGGTGTGGGTTATTGGATGTATAACCTGCGCGATTTGGATCAAACTAAAAAAGTACTGGAGCAGTACAGCAAATATTACAAAACACAGTACATCAAAATGTATCTGACCGGCGTACGTCAACAACGTCAGTGGATCATCATGGCATCAAAAGAACAAAAATTGATGCCTACCACAGAAGGTGGATTGGATTACAAACTCAATATGACCCACATATTGGATGGGTATCCGGGTGTAGAACATGCGATTCCTATATTTCCATTGTATAAGGATGTTACTAAAACCATTGCCGAAAGCAAAATGGCACATACGCCAACATTGCTAGTGGCTTATGGAGGTCCATGGGCAGAGAACTATTATTACACTACTGAAAATCCATTGAAGGATCCGAAATTGAATCGCTTCACACCTTATGAGGAACTGAATGGAAAAGCAAGAAGAAGAACAGGTGGTAATGGCGGATGGTTTACACCGGAAGATCATGTGTTCCAGAAACATGCACAAGGCAGCAACAGTCTGGTACAACAAGGCGGCTTAGTAGGTGTTGGTAGTCATGGTCAGTTACAAGGTCTCGGTTACCATTGGGAACTATGGAGTGTGGCGAGTGGTGGAATGAGTTCGCTAAATGCATTGAAGACGGCTACCATTCTGGGTGCTACAGCATTGGGACTGGATAAGGATTTGGGAAGTATTGAATCCGGTAAGTTGGCAGATCTGGTGATCATGGATGCGAATCCCTTACAGAATATCAGAAATACCAATTCCATTCGCTACGTCATTAAAAACGGACGTATGTATGATGGTAATACACTGGATGAAGTATATCCAACCACCAGAAAATTAGATATCAGCTCCTGGACCAAAGAAGCACCGAAAGTGACGACGACGGTGAAGGAGTAAATATCTTTGATTTTTTGATCTTTGATTTCTTGATTTGATAGACTTGTGTAAACAAATTATTCATTGTCAAACAACATTCAAGAAATCAAAGATCAAGAAATCAAAGATTACATTTGAATACTATTCACTGCAGCCAAAGGAGCAGGTATATCTGTTTCATCTAACATTTCTCTGAGGTCGATTTCTATGGTTCTGCAAAGGGTGCTGATGGGTACATCGTTTGCGCCTCCTTCGAATGGGTTTTCGGTGGCTTCACCAATTTTTTCCATGGTATTAAAGACCCAGTTTACAATCACACTGAAAGGAATATTGAGCCAGATCATGTGTTCACCCAGTTGATGAAACTCTTGTAAAAGACCTAAGGGAACCACAAACGTAAAGAGGCGGATAAAGTATAAATTGATACTTGCAAATTGACGAGGATAAGGAAAGTTTTTGATGCGTTCGCAACGTCCCTGTGAATCATACAAAGCCACCAATTGATTTTCCATTTCTACAAAATTCAACGGGTCAATCAATCCTTGATCTTTTAATTGTCGAAGTCGGGCAGACTGTAAGCTAATCAGTTGAGTGGCACGATTCTTTTTACTCCATACATATTCAAAATCAGATACAGATAAATAGGGTTGTAAAGCTTCTTCAAAAGGCATCTGGTGTTCCGGTATGGTATAGAATCTTCTGTATTCAATATTGTAAGACTTATGGATGTTTTCCCAGGGTCTTGTTTCTCGCAGTTGATACCTCAATGCAGTAAGCCAGGCCAGATGACGATAGATCAATTCTTGATGGATGCTTTTGTTGAGTTGGGCATCTCCGGTAAAGTCTTTAACCATCATCGCCCATGACCGACTGGTATTCACAATACCACCCCAGATTTGTCGGGCCTCCCAAAGACGGTTATAGGTTTGTGTATTTTTAAAACCAATGATAAATGCTGCTGCAGTACCAATCATCGCAATGGGTACCCAAGGTATCGCCAACCACTTCCAATCCAATAATTGGTATAAAGCAGTAGGTATTGTAGCCAGTATGAATAGTCGATAAATATCTCTTCTCGTCCAGAAAAGAAACTCTTTTATTTTGTAATGGTTCCCGATATGCATTGGGAAAAGTTAGATAAAAAAATACATATGGGGAAGAAGTTTTGGATGTTGGGTGCAAGGTGCTAGGTGCCTAATACCCCGGATTCACTCCCGTATAATTAGCCGGCGTAATCGCTTTCAACTCTTTTTTCACTGCAGCACTCACTTTCAGCGACTGAATGAATTGCTGCATTGCTTTTTTGTCGATTTTATGATTGCCGCGTGTGAGATCTTTCAAAGCCTCGTAGGGGTTGGGGTAGTTTTCTCTTCTTAATATGGTTTGAATGGCTTCTGCAACTACTGCCCAGTTATTTTCAAGATCTTCTTTGATCTTGGGTTCATTTAGTAATAATTTACCCAATCCTTTTTCAATAGATTTAAAAGCAATAGCCACATGTGCTACCGGTGATCCGATATTACGTAAGACAGTAGAATCAGTCAGATCTCTTTGTAAACGACTGATGGGTAGTTTTGCAGACAGATGTTCAAGTAATGCATTGGCCATCCCTAAATTACCTTCTGCATTTTCAAAATCAATCGGATTGACTTTATGCGGCATAGCAGAAGAACCCACTTCACCCTTTTTAGTTTGCTGCTTGAAATAATCCATACTGATATAAGTCCAGATATCCCTGCACAAATCAATCAAAATATTATTGATGCGTTTGATGGCATCGAAATGAGCCGCTAAACAATCATAATGCTCGATTTGGGTGGTGAATTGCATTCTTTGTAAGCCCAATATATTCTCTACAAACTCATTGCCCAAAGCCACCCAATTCTTCTTTGGAAAAGCAATATGATGTGCGTTGAAATTGCCGGTAGCTCCTCCAAATTTGGCAGCATATGGAATGCTGGCAAACATTTCTATCTGATGATTAATCCGCTCTACAAAAACCATGATCTCTTTTCCCAGTCGAGTAGGAGAAGCCGGTTGTCCGTGTGTACGTGCCAGCATGGGCACATCTTTCCATTTTAGAGCCAGTTGGTAGAGATGATTTTGAAGATTCACCAGTGCCGGCAAATATTCATGCTCCATGGCATGTTTCCAACTCAATGGGATGGAGGTATTATTGATGTCCTGTGAAGTTAATCCAAAGTGAATCCATTCTTTTAAATCAGGAATACCTGCTTTATCCAACTGCTCTTTCAGAAAATATTCAACGGCTTTTACATCGTGGTTGGTAACTGACTCAATTTGTTTGATCTGCTGAGCATCATCGAAACTGAACTGATTGGCTACTTTTTGCAAATGTGCTTTTGCTTTTGCCGGTAATTTGAAAAAACGTTTGTCAGCCAGAAAAAAGAAATATTCAATCTCCACCAGCACCCTGTATTTGATCAGTCCGAATTCAGAAAAGTAATTGTCCAGATGCTGTACTTGTTTACGATAACGGCCATCGATAGGGGTAACAGCGGAAAGGTGGTTGAGTTCCATTGGGGAAATTGAGGTTATTTATTGATTATTGGTTTTCTTTGCATGCAAATTTAGCTGAATTGGACAAGAGAATAAGGATTGGAGCCGTTAGTTATTTAAATACCCGTCCACTGATGTTGGGGGTACGTAGATCCGGCTTAATGGATAAAGTGGAGGTAACCGAAGATTTTCCTGCGAATATAGCGGCTATGCTGCTCAATGATCAGGTTGATGTTGGTTTGGTGCCTGTGGCCATCATTCCACATTTACAAGAAGCGCATATCATTACAGATTATTGTATTGGAGCGGTAGGTGAAGTAGCTTCTGTGGGTATCTTTAGTGAAGTACCCATCGAAGCAATAGAAACATTGATTCTGGATTATCAAAGCCGTACCTCTGTTAATCTTGCTCGTATTTTGTTACAGGAGTTTTGGAAAAAAGAGGTTGCCATCGAGAATGCTACGGCAGATTATCGACATCGCATCAAGGGCACAACAGCAGCGGTTGTGATAGGAGATAGGGCATTGGCACAACATCAACATTCAAAGTACTATTACGATTTAAGTCTGGCTTGGCAACAACATACGGGATTGCCCTTTGTGTTTGCGGCTTGGGTATCCAACAAAGTATTGGATGAGGATTTCATTGACGCATTCAATCGTGCAAATGCCTACGGAATATCGCATTTGGATGAAGTGGTAAAGGATATTGAGTTTCCGCATTATGATCTCAAAAAATATTATTCCAAGAATATCAGTTATCAGTTGGATGCAGAAAAAAAAGCAGGATTACAGCTCTTTCTGCAAAAACTATCTGAACTTCCGAATCTGTCTTAAGTGATTTTTATGAACGGGATCTCTGTAATTACCATCTGTTTCAATAACCTGGCGGATCTGCAAAAGACCTGTCAGTCGGTGGATAAGCAGACCCGTCAACCGGAAGAACATTGGGTCATCAATGGTTCAACTACAGATGAAATTGCCAAATGGTTGGAACAAACACCTCAACCTGTTTATCGTAAATGGATCAATGAACGCGATAAAGGAATTGCAGACGCTTTCAATAAAGGAATCGATAAGGCTACAATGGATATTATCCATTTGCTGAATTCAGGAGATATCTATGGTGGTGATGATATTTTGGAAACAGTACAGGCATTCTTTCAATCGCATCCATCTGTTCAATGGATCAGTGGAAACATACAATTGATAAGAGGAGGAGAGCAAGTGGTGGTAGGGAAAGCTTTTGAAAAATCTAAGTTATACAGAGGCATGCGTAGTATTTCGCATCCAACTTGGTTTGTGAAAAGAGAAGCGTACCGACGCGTAGGTGGATATAGCAGCGATTATAAAATTGCTATGGATTATGATATGATGTGTAGACTGGCTCATGAATCCTATCTCTATCTTCCAAAAACCATTGCCATTTTTGATGACACGGGTATCAGCTCTTTACAGTATGTAAGATCATTGGAAGAAAGTAAGAAAGTGTATACTCGACATTTCGGAACTTCCTTGAAATTGATCTTATGGCAATGGCGATTGACAATCCTGCATCATCTTTTACAGAGCAGTTTTGGTCAATGGTTATTCCGCTTAAAAAAGAAAATGGGATTGGAAAACTGGTAACTAATCTGTTGTGCTCTTTATTTATTCGGAAAATAAAGAGACATATTAAAAACTGAAAAGCATAAGGCTGTCAAAATAAATAATTTTTAATCAGTCCCTGTGGACGGGCCTCATTGGGGTCGGTGTCAAGCGCAGCGAAGACAGATTATCCGCCGCGGCGGATGATTTGAGGTCAATGTCTGCCTAAGGCGGAGGAACAGGGACGGGGCCATTCGGCCCAGGAGTAATATCGAGTTCTGATAATTAGAGTGATTTTAAATAGCACAACATATTGGTAACTATTTATTTTCCTAAGAATGTATCTATTGTCTTGATCACTTTTTCCGGTAAAACATTCGCATAAGGTTCAGCAATTACAAATTCATATTTTGTCCTGACAAGATGCTCATCCGCTAACTCTTTTTCAATAGTATCCGGATAACAAGCATAGAAATGAGGGGCTATAGAACTTGGGTAGGGTGCAAACCTTTTATACTGAGAACCATTGAAGATGCCTATTACCGGACACCCCACTGCTGCTGCCAGATGTACAGATCCGGTATCCACAGAGAGTAATAAAGATGCTTGTGCCAATACCGATAACATATCTGTCAATGTGGTTTTACCGGTTAAATCGATAACAGGGTATTGATATGCTGAACAAAAAGCATCCGTATAAGTTTTATCATCAGCTGCACCACAAACTACCATGGTGAATCCTTGTGTACGGAAAAGATGTGCAGCTACCGCAATAAAATTATTGGTTGGCCATATTCGACTGGTACTTCTAGAGCCGGGAAATATGACGGCAAATTTTTGGGGTAACCCTTCAAAGGATGTGAGTAAAGGTTGAGGCACACGGGTATCTTCCACAGACGATTCAATACCGGTTACAAATGCAGTGAATAATTGATTCCTGAAGAATTCAAAAACAGGTTTCTCAAGATAGTCAAAAAGACGAGTGTATAATCCATGGTCATATCCTCTTTCATAAGGTTGAACACTTTCTGTATTGGCTACCATACCAATACGATGTTTGGCAGATGCGGCTTTCACGATACTGTCATCGTATCTTTTGTCTCTGGAAAAAGTTGGATTAATAACAGTATCATATCCCTGGCGATAGATCATCCTCAAAAAACGATACCTGTATTTCAAATCTTTCTTGAATCGTATCTTGTCGATCCAGAATGATTTGTGTACGACATCTGCATCAAATGTTTCGAATAAAGATTTCCAGCTTTTATTGCCTGCGAAATGGATGTCAAATCCATGATACCTTGGTGCAGCTGTAATCTCATTCAGAAAGTTGCGCCATAGCATATAATCTCCGATCTCATCTATTCGAACGATGAGGAGTTTCTTTTGAGCAGACTTCTGCCGAAAACCAATACTGGCGAGAAATCCGATGATGTCGTATATGATTCCTTTAATGCGGTTCAATGAATAAGTCGAATGATGCTCACAAATGTACACTTTGAAAAGATGATTTGACATAGACTCTTTCAAAGCAATTTTGCCGCCGATTCACAGATTTAGCGGTTGTATTTGCCTATTTTTACCGCATTAAAACAGTGTAATATGGGTTTTATAGGTGATCTGAAGAATCGTTTATACACCAAACTGCGTCGAACATTGAATCTGGAACAGATGGATACAAGACTTTCCCGGATCAATGATCTTCAAATTGAGCAGTTCTTGCTTGAACACCTGTATCGAAATCCACGGTATCAACAGCCTGATAAATTGAACCGATATGAGTTCCAGGCTTTTTCCCAAGTTGGGGATGATGGTATCATTGAAGAAATATTCAAACGCATAGGCACCACAAATCAATACTTTGTAGAATTCGGGGTAGAAGATGGAAAAGAAACCAATAGTACGTATCTTCTCTTCAAAGGCTGGAAAGGATTATGGATGGATGGCAGCGAAAGAAATATTGCATCCATTCATGCATCTTGTGCAAAAGCCATACAACGTGGCGATTTGAAAGCCATTCAGGCATTTATTACAGCAGAAAATATTGAATCTCTGCTTCAGCATGCAGGGGTACCAACAGAACCCGATCTTTTAGTCATTGATATCGACAGAAACGATTATCATGTCTGGAAAGCCATTCAACAATATCGTCCAAGAGTAGTCATTGTTGAATACAATGCCATCTTCAGACCCGGCTGTGAGTATGTAATTGAGTATGATGCGGGTGCCATGTGGGATGGTACCGGTAATACAGGGGCAAGTCTGGAATCCTTTTGCAAACTCGGTGCTGAAAAAGGGTATAAACTGGTGGGCTGTTGTTTTGCCGGTGTAAATGCCTATTTTGTTCGAGAGGATGTGATGGGGGATCATTTTATAGGCCCCTTTACTGCTGCCAATCATTATGAACCTCCTCGGTATCATCTGTACCATAAGCCGGGACATCCCAGAAAACTAGACCTTTAAAAGCTGAAATGAGTTTTATGAATGCATCATTTGTGATGTCGGTTCCACAATTACTTTGTTTTGCGTAAAAAAGCACTACCACTTTTATCAGGCATCAAAATGATATGCTCTCCGGTTTCTTTACAAAATTCATCAATCGCTTTTTGGGATCCATCCCAGTGTAAACTAGAGTAATCATGTAATAAAAACAATCCACCCTTGGGCATTCTCTGGTAAAAGAAGCTTAGTCCTGCTTTGGTAGGGGCATACAGATCACAATCCAAACTCACGATCGCATAAGATCTTGATGCATGATCTGAAGTAATGGTATCAGGAAAAAAACCTTTTACAAAATGACAGCAATCAGTAGCGGGGCCGATCACTTTTTTTACCAATTCAATCGATGTATTATTGAAGTCAGTATCTTTTGATTCATCAATCCCTTGAAGATCTTCTTTGCTAAATCCCTCATACGTATCAAATAAAAATACCTGTCTTTGGTGTTTCAATGCATAATGCGCCAGAATCGATGCTGTGTTACCACGCCATACACCAAGTTCAGCGAAATCTCCTTGGATACCTTCTGATAAAACCTGTTTGCAGTTGAGTATAAAGCTCCATAACCTGGCAGTATCACCGCCATTGTTTCTTTGATTATGAGCGGTAAATCTTTTTTGTAATTCTTTAAATTCAGGATGAGCTAGAAAAGCAGTATGTGAATCGGGTTGATAAGCCGTGAAAAAAGGTCCCCAATACGAGAAACCGATCCGAAAAATATTACCAAGAATTTCCTGTGTATGAATTCTGTTAAGCAATTGTTGTGTTGGGGTTCTTTTTTTGAAATACCCTTTTATGCTGATCAGAAATTTTTTCCATTCACTCATAACCATTCCTTAAGGTTGTAATAAATTTTCAGATGCTATAAACTGTGCTGCAAGTTCACTATCATCTTCATGAAACAAACAGATATCATAATAGGCAATACAGCTACCACCATCTTTTGCATAACGGTGAAGGTCCTCAAGGATACCTACCTGGTCAATAGGTACTTTCATCAGATATCTACCTTTATTATCAAATAGAATCACGTTTTTATACCCTACTTCACCCAAAGTTAAGAGGGTAGAAAGCCCCTCTTCCTGAATGGCTTCCATATTGGTTCTATTGTATTCAAAATAGATCACAGGTTTTTTTTCGCGAATGAGTTTTGCAGAACCTCTGATGATAATGGTATCGAAACCTTCACAGTCTATTTTCAATAATTTTAAAGTACGGTTTAACAAGTGTTCCTCTCCTAAAACTTCATCCAATGTTTTCAGATGAATCATTTCACCCTGTTCTTCATTGGGTATCAGTGTGGTATTCCATCCTGTTTTTTCCATGGAGATACGCTTACTCTCAATTTTTTCTCCTAAAAAAGTTTTAATCAGCGTCACATTTTTAAGTGACATGGTATTTTTTTTCAAAAAATCAAAAGCAAAATCATCCCCCTCAATGCCAATCACAGGCAGTTCAATGGCCGATTTAATGATGGCAATGGTATCACCAACATTGGCGCCAACATCTAATACAGAAAGTGAAGGATACTTACCTGCTATGCAAGCCGATAAGCGTCCTAACTGGCTATTGGCACTTGGGTCGTATTTGTAAGTACTGATTTGAGGATTATTACCAGGCATCTCCAATAAGTAATTGCCTACCATCACTTTTTTAATCCTGTTCTTTTTTTTATCACTGTGAACATTCACTTTGATGATGTCATATCCAAAAATTTGTAAGACAGACCTGATCAATTTACGCATAGCGGGTACTTTATAATGACTTTGCCTCCGGCAATATTACTACCTGTTCAGGAGATCTGATACAATCTTTTCAAATTGCGGTTGATAACAGAAGTCATACGCATTTGCGCCTTCAGGTACTACATTCGGACACTGATGGTATACTTCAAGGATCCTGGGTGTTTTCAAGGCTTCTGCCAGCGAAAAAGGAAAAGATTGATTTCCGATAAATAGTTTACAGCCTGCAATAATGGCTGCAAGGGCTGCAAAATCAGATACCGGCTGATATTGCAGATCCGGGATCTCTTTTTTCATCATCTCATATTCTTCAGGCACACCTACAAAAAACAGGTTTTCATAATTTGAAAGAAATGCGTAAGAGATTTCCGGTGCATGGTATCTGCTGCTTCGGGCGATCACAATTTTATCTGAGAAACGACTGTCCGGATTAATCTGTAACCATGGTTTACCAAGATCTGCAGTTACGGCAAATGTCAGGAAATACCATCTGGTGATACTGTACATTCTGTAATCAAATGGTAGAGATCGAAATGCGGTGAGATCATAATGGATGGGTTCACCCTTCCAGGCTCCGAAATATTCGATCTCAGGTTGCTGTTGCATTAACGGAGCAAACAATGCAACACTTTTCTCGGTCAGCATTACATTGCCATTGGGGTGACGCATCTGTTTGGTAAAATCGCGATTGGGTTGATGTAATTCAAAATATAAATGTATCTTTTTCCCATTGGCCAATGCCTTCATGGCAGGTATGGAATAAATGACATCCCCCGCATGTCCGGTATGTTTGAAATGTACAGCATTGCCGGTAATGGGAGTCAATGGCTTCAGTACCTGAGGAGCCACCGCCAAACCATTTTTAAAGCGCTGTTCTTTTTGACGATGATTAAAACTGAGCTTCCAGTCTGTCCATATTTTTTGTACGAATGACATCAGGTCTATTGGTGTTTGGTCACTTTCAATACGATCACGACATTATAGTCGATCTCACAATTACTACTAAAAAGAATTTCATAACTGATCCCGGAAAGCTCATTCATTCTTTGCAGCATCAGATCATAACCCATATTGGCATGAATATGATAAGGATTCATGGGTATGCCCATTTCTTTACAATACACTTCATATTTGGGTTGATCAGGAAATACCAAAATAAGGTTGCCGCCGGATTTCAGAATGCGGATGAATTTTCGCAAAGCATCACCGGTATCTGTAAAGTCTTCGATCAAATGGCTGGTATACACATAGTCATAGGTATTGTCCGGAACAGGAATTTCATTATTGATCACATCCACGCCAATATCCACTTTATCTTTTCCGGTATGTGTGTAGGGTTGAGGGAAATCAATGCCGTCACAATCAATCTTCATGATTTTGTCGCCACCAAAGCCAATATTACAACCTTTGCCATTGCAATAGGGAAGTACCCAATGTCGTATTTTGGATGTTTCTGATGGCGAAATGAATTGAATACCGAACCAGCGGCTGAGTGTTCCTTTTATTTTTCTTTCTCGGATAATTGCAAGACTCATGTCTAAATGTATAATTTATCTCACAATTTTTATCAGCTTCATCTTTTTAAATAGCACGGGGCTTAAGCCCCGTACTATTTAAAAATTCAATAATCCTTTTAAAGCATCAATCCTGAATCGAATAACAGGCCAAGATTTAGCAGGTTGTCCTTTTATAACATATAAAATACCCAATACCACAGCAGCACCCAATTTTAAAAAGTACTCCAGTATTTTCAGACAATAAGATAAGGTACTTATTTGCAAGGTTCTTACTTTTTCTCCACGTCCATAGCCACTGGCAACACGGTACAGATAAGCCGGGGTCAGTTTTGCTGTTTCTACAATGTGATGAACAATGATCTGTGGGTCATAATAAATCACTGCATCTTTTGCTTGTAGTCTTAAAAAAAACTCTTTGCCCTCACCACCAATTCTCAAAGTTCCTTTCACACCGGGTAAAGCAGTATTGAAGCCCCCAATTTCATCAAACAATGATTTTCTTACGATCATATTGGATTCTAAGGGATATTTCCCGGGTTGGAAAACGCATACATCGTTTGAATAATCAAAATTGCCCACCATGGATGAAACATAATGACTCATCCATTTGGGTTCTGAAGGAATATATTTAGGAATGATACGCCCACCTATTCCACCGGCATCAGGATGCAACTGGAAGAATTCGATGATTCTAAATAGATAATCAGGTGCTGCAATCGCATCATCATCCATAAAACATAACAAGGGCGATCGTGCAAGTTGAGCACCCGTATTTCTGGCAAAAGATGCACCTTGGTTCAGTTCATTCGCATATGTAATATGGATGGTAGCAAACCGAGCAATGCAATTCCTACAAACCTCTTCTGTATCATCTGTTGAATTATTATTGACAATAATGACTTCAAATGTTTCTTTGGACAGTATTTGTTCTGATAAGCTTTTCAAAGCTTCAGGAATATAGGCCGCCCTATTATACGTACAGATGATCACAGATATTTGTAAGGACATATTCATAAACTGCGTAAAGATACAAGTGCTTTTGCTATTATATTTTCCCAGTTATGGTGCTCAAAGAATACATCAGGGGTCATGGATGGATGATAGGGATTCAAATTGCTCATCGCATTCGCAAAAATATTCCAGTCATAATCCGGAATAATTTTTACTTTCTCTCCGGTCAATGTAGGAAGCAGACCCTTAACTCCGGTAGTAGTCGTAATCACTGTTTGATGACATGCCAATGCATCTACCAGTTTCGTTTTGATACCACCCCCCAGTGTCACCGGATTAATAGAACAATCTGTACCGATCATAAAAACATTGATATCATCTACAAACCCACAGTAGATAATTTCAGGCTGTTCTTTTAAGACCTGTTCCCATTGCTCAGATAAATCACATCCACAGATGAAAATTGTAAAAGATAATTTTTTTTCTCTTAGTCTAGGTAGCAACTCATAAACGATAATATGAAGTGCATCTGTATTGGGTGTGTAATTAAGCGTGCCATTGAAAAGGAATAATAAAGTGTGGTTGGGGATTTTGAAATATTCCATGATGCGTCTGCGTAGAATGGGCTTGCTGGTATCAATACCTGCCTCCGGTTTTACACCATACGTGATGACTGTACATTTTTCAGGTTTAAGCTGCCAGTTGGTAATCGCATAATTCAAGTCTTCTTCTGTAATGAAAAAACTATGATCTGCTTTGCGATGTACATATTTTTCATAACTGTGGTAGGTTTGCCAAAACAAACGCTGCATATCCCTGAAACGATGCGCTTCAATATTATGTGAACGAATCACAAAAGGCTTGCCGGTAAACCATCGCAATACTAACCCCAACCAACCAAAATAGGAGTGCTCAATGATGATGGTGTTCACTTGATGCTTCCGAATCAGCTTCATCAAACGAAAGAGGTAAATGATATTCAGTGGTCCCTTCCAATGATCAAAAAGAAAATTTTCAACTTGCGCACCCGGTACGGTATCGGTTTGATTGTTTTTAGCAACAGCCAATATGAGCTTGGTTTCTTTCGCCAATTGCTCATAAAATCCCTGCACACATTTTTGTCCACCCATCCTGGCAGGAAATACAGCATAAGAAACAATACCTAAAACAACGGGCGTATCCATCACACTTTTTCTTCCCTTTTTCTTCTGCGTGAAAAGAAAGCGGCAAGGATCAATAATATCCAGATCGGTGCAGAGGTGATAACGGCAATTTTTGCACTGTTGTAATAAGAAGCAGGTTTGAATTCAAACACAATTTCATGATTACCTGCAGGTATTGCCAATCCACGTAATACATAATTCACTTTTACAATCGGTGCTTCTTTTCCATCAATCGTTGCGGTCCAGCCACGATCATAGAATATCTCACTGAACACTGCAAACTGGTTGCTGTTGCTGCTAGAGCGATATCTGATCAGATCATTGTCATTCAATACCTGAACAATGCCGGCTGTTGAGTCAGCAACGGGTTCAAAAGGAATATCTTTTTTCGCCGTACTTTCTACAATGGCTGTATCAGCGGGAGAAAACTGATTCATGGCTTTCATCACCGAAGCTGCATCTTTCTCATAACGAATGCCTTTTACAAACCAAGCATGTCCCAATGCAGCCGGATTTACTTGTAATTCCGGTTGACCTGTTTGTTGATTCAGGACAATGAAATACTTTGTATTCAGCATATTCAGTACTGACATATTCATGGGCTGTTTATTCAGCTGAAAATTGATCAGGTCATTATAGATACTCAGTTTGGCAGGGTGATATCCGCCCACAGAGCGATGATGATAAGCCGTAAATGCATCCGTATAGGGGTCAACTGTCAGATTAAGTACACGTGGTTGAGTAGTATCTCTCAGGATTTCCTGGTCTATAGGAGTAGCTGCAAACTGACTTTCATTCACTACTTCTGCATCGCGGTAATCTTTTTCATTCAAATATCTTTTTCCAACAGTAAAGAGATCAATAGAACTCAATGCAACTATTGCCAGTAAGACATAAGAAGTTTTGAGTTTGTCTTTAATGAAAAGCCAAAGTAAACCGGCAGTTGCAGTAATGAATAAAATGGATCTCAACAGATCAGATCCGAAAAGAGAGCGCCTGTCATCTTTTAAGGCATTATAAAATCCATTGGCTTCATCCTGATTACCGCCAAGTGATTGTGTGAGATAGTTCTTGATCTGCTCATCTCTGCCGATATAATCGAAAGTCAAATAGAGCAATACTGCACCCAATACAATACCTCCTGTTGTGTACACGGCTTTCTTTAATGCAGCCAAAGCAGTGGCTTTATTTTTTTCTTCAAACAGAAATTGTTGCAATGCCATAACGGCGAGTAAAGGAAATAATAGCTGTGGAAGAATAAGAATAATACTAGGAGCTCGAAATTTATTGTACAAAGGAAGATAGTTGAAAAGGAAGCTATTGAACGACATGAAATTACTTCCCCAACTCATGAGTACTGCCAACACACACACTGCCAATATCCACCAACGATGCCAGGTTTGTAAGTATACCATTCCCAGGATGAATAAAAAGCAAATAACGGCACCGAGATAAACAGGCCCTGATGTCATGGGTTGTGGCCCCCAATAGGTAGGCATAGAACCCGCAAACTGCGCAGCCTGATCTTCAGGAATTCCTTTTTCCATGGCTCTTTTGGCGAGGTGCGAGCTTGCATCCAATTCTCCATTGCTACTGCCCCCATAAATACCCGGTACCAGAAAAGTATAGGTTTCTGCCAAACCATAGCTGCCGTAATAAAAAGCATAATCAATATCAAGCCCCTTGCTTTTAGTGGCTTGTCCGGTAGAATCCAATTTCACTGAGCCTCCACGCATAGTAGCTTTTGCATAATCGCTGGTAGTGGCTAGTGTAACAATATTAGGACCAACACCTAGAGCACCCATGGATAAAGCGAGTGCCAAAGAAACACCTAAGTGTTTATAATCTTTTTGCTTGATCCATTGAATGATGAATCCGATGGTCATACATCCCGCCACAAACAGAAAGTAATAAGTGACCTGTAAGTGATTCATGGCAATCAATAGGAAACTGAAAAGGGCTGTGAGTGCGGCGCCCCACCAATATTCTTTTTTATAAATGAGCCAAAGTGCGCCCAATAATGCTGGCATATAACCCATGGCTTGCATTTTGGTATCATGTCCAACAGCAATGATCACCGGGTCATAGGTAGCATATGCATAAGCGATACCCCCAAGAATACCGATCCAAGGTTTTGTACCAATGACCTGTGATAAAAAATAAAAGCTGATACAGAGCAAGAAAAAGAAACCAATGGGCTTGCCCATGAACAGCATAAACAGTTGATGGAAATAAATAGGGGTAATAGGGTTGGCTGCTTCCATGGCAATCTGATAAGCAGGCATACCACCAAAAAGGTTATTATTCCAAAGCGGATAATGTCCATGGGTTTCTTTGTAATTGAATAAGTCCTGCGCCATACCCTTCCAATGAGAGACGTCTAACTGCTCGATGACTTTACCCTCTAATGCAGGCTTGCAAAAAATAATGGCCACTAAAAGAAAGATACCCGCCGCTGTTAGATGCGGCAATACAGATTTCCATTGAAATTGCTTCATGATCGTTTTTTGAGCTATCAGCAAACCTACAGGAAAAATGTTTGATTTTTTCCTGTGAAGGCGGTCATTTACAAATAGTTTGATAGTATTTTGTGTAAAATCTGATACCCGAATTACAACGAAACAATTATGGCAGGATTTTCCTTTTTTTCCAGGTTTGCGTTTATCTGCAATCTCTTTTTTCTGATTTGTTTATTGGTCAATCTATTTGTAGTGGTAGATCAGGCTGAAAAGCTTGGTTTTCTGGCTGATACTGCCATAGCCATGGGCATGGTATTAGCTCCGGTATTGAATATGGGAGTGAACTTATGGTTCATCGTTTTGTTGCTTGGTAAGAAAGAAATCACAGTAGCAAAATGGCTAACTGCTTTTAACTTTTTGGTATTGGTGCTTCAAATCATTTACTTCCTGAATTAATCATTATGATCACACATATTTTACGCGATAAACCCACAAAACTATTTGTCAGTATCGCTGCTTTTTTTGTGGCGAATGCATTGATTGCTGAATGTATTGGAGGTAAAATATTTTCACTGGAAAAAGTATTTGGCTTGGATCCTGCCAATCTTACTTTATTTGGACAAACCGGACTCTCTTTTAATCTTACCTGTGGTGTTTTGTTATGGCCACTTGAGTTTGTGATTACAGATATTGTGAATGAGTATTATGGTCCGCGTGCAGTAAGAAGAATCAGCTATACGGCAGTTGTTCTCATTACTTATGCGTTCATCATGTTTTATGCTGCTATGAATATTCCTCCTGCTGATTTCTGGATTACATCCAAAGAAACAGAAGGTATTGCCAATATGCAGGATGCATTTGGTGGTATATTCGGACAAGGCATGTGGATCATAGCCGGAAGTTTGATTGCTTTTTTGGTGAGTCAGATTGTTGATGTGACAGTATTTCATAAGATCAAAAAAAGAACCGGACAAAAATGGGTGTGGTTACGTGCAACGGGTTCTACCTTGGTATCTCAATTGGTGGATAGTTTTATTGTACTGTTCATTGCTTTTAAAATTGGGAATGGCTGGAGCTGGAAGCTGGTATTGGCAATATGTTTGGTCAACTATCTCTATAAGTTCAGCATGGCAATTATCTTAACGCCACTGATCTATTTCGCCGAAAACAGAATCGATCAATACCTGGGTCATGAAACTGCCAGGAAAATGAAGTTGGCTGCAATGGGGAAGGAAGAGGAGTGAGGGTGGAGGTGCAAGGTATAAGGTGCTAGGTACTAGGGATTGGTTTGATTGGTCTACATTGCAAGAGCTCCGAATTCTGTCAATGCCCTAAACCGAGTACCTATTACCTAGCACCTAGTACCCTTCCTCAACATCCCCACCACCACCTTATCAATAGGCAACGTAACACTATCGGCGGTTAATTCATTGAGTGGGATCCAGCGGAAGACTTCACTTTCGCCATTGGGGTTGCTGGTTTGTTCCGGACTGAGGTCAAAAGGTTTTGTTTTGGTTTCAAGAAGGATGGGTTCTGCTGTATGAACCTTGTAATAAATGGAAACGATTTGGTCTTTATGATTGAATGCAGAAATCTGAAAGAAGTCGCTGGTATAAAAATGTTCTCCAATCTCAACATCTAATCCGGTTTCTTCTTTGAATTCTCTTTTCAAACAATCGCGAGTGCCTTCGCCAAATTCCAATCCACCACCCGGTAATTTGGTGATATAAGCACCACGAATAAATTCATCACTCACTAAAAGACGTTGTTGGCTGTCTAACAAAATTCCGTAAACGCGAATGTTGAATAAGGGCATATTAGAACCATTTCTTTTTCATGAAGTACCAACTGATCACCACTGCAATAGCGATCGATAAACCAATGGGTACATAGAATGCATAAGGAGAATGCGCCCAAGGGATATTGTCAACATTCATGCCATACAAACTAGCCACCATTACCGGAAGGGAAAGGATAATGGTGATAGAAGTGAGGCGTTTCATCACATTATTCAAATTGTTACTGATGATGCTGGCAAATGCATCTAAAGTACTCGTAAGTATATTGGTATAAATATTCGCCATCTCCAAGGCCTGACTGGTATCAACGATTAAGTCATTAAGAAATTCTCTTTCTTCCTCATTCAAACCTAAAAAATTGGTTCGTTCCAGTTTCATCATCAGCATTTCATTACTGCGGAGTGCTGTTACGAAATACACCAAGCTTTTTTGTATACGCATTAAGTTGAGTAAATCAACATTGCTATTGCTTTCATACAAACTTGTTTCATATTGATTTCTTCTATGATTGATCTCCTTCAAAAACTCCATGAAATTCTGCACCACTTTTTCGAAAACTTTCAAGATCATCATATTCTTCTTATCCGGATGTCTTTTTTGAAAAGAGTTCAAGAATTTTTTGATTGCACCATTGTCAAAAGAGTTGACGGTTACAATTTGCGTATGTGTTAAGATGATACAGATGGGTATGGTAATATAAAAAGCATCGCTATCATTAAAGGAGTTATTCTCTGTAGGCGTTTTGATAACAACAAATCGAACATTGTCTTCAATTTCATAACGTGGACGTTCATCAATATCCAATGAATCGCGCAAGAATTCAATGGGAATATCCAAGCCCTCAGATAATTCAATAAACTCTTCTTCTTTGAAAGGAGGCACCAAGTTTACCCAAACATCTCGATCACCTTTATCGATCTCTACTGTTTGTCCGTTTATATTTTTGAAGTATTGAATCATAATTTGATCTTTGATTTTTTGATTTCTTGATCTTTGATTTTTCTTGATTTAATTATATTTTTCAATCAAGAAATCATAGATCAAAAAATCAAAGAGTTATCTCTCCTTTAAACACAAAATCAGCCGGACCGCAAAGCCAGATATTGCTGAATTGTTGGTCATTGATTTTATCAAATTCTACAGCTAGTTTTCCGCCTTTTGTTTGTATGTCAACACGGTTAAATCCTTTTTCATTGTGCGCAAATACCAATGCAGCAGCAGTTACACCGGTTCCGCAACTGAAAGTTTCATCTTCAACACCTCTTTCGTAAGTTCTAACAATGATGTGTTTGGGTTCTTGTTCTACAAAATTCACATTGATTCCTTTCGCAGCAAAATCTTTACTATTACGTATGGTTTTTCCTTCGTTGTATACATCCAGATTCATGATATCCTGAACCGTTTTGACATAATGTGGTGAGCCGGTATCAAGTACAGTATCGCCATTATAATGTGTGATATGATCCACATCTTTCATTTTCAATCGAATCCATTTTTTATCATCTATCTCAGCTTCATGTTCACCATCGGAAGCAAGAAAGCGATAGGTGTTTTTATGGATACCCATATCATATGCAAATCTTGTTAAACACCTGCCGCCATTGCCACACATGCTACTTTCGTTGCCGTCTGCATTGTAGTATTTCATTTCAAAATCATATCCTGATAATGTGTTCAGTAACATTAATCCATCAGCACCAATGCCAAATCTTCTGTCGCATAAATGATTGATTTGTGCTGTCGATAAATGGATGTCGGCATTGCGATTGTCCATGATCACAAAATCATTACCGGTTCCTTGGTATTTATAAAATTGGACTGTCATGGTCGTTATTGTGTTGCTAATGTTTCCAATGTTTTCATAATGAGTTGTTCAATTGCAGCAGCACCATCCTTACTAAATTGTTTGTTCACTCGATTGGCAACAATAGCACTTAAACTCAAGCAATGATGTCCCAATAATTTACCCAAACCATAGATGCCACTGGTTTCCATTTCAAAGTTGGTAATGCGATGGTTGCCATATTGAAAGCTCGTGAGTTGATCAACCCAATCTGTATTGAATAAACCCAATCTTAATACCCTTCCTTGCGGGCCATAAAAACCCGGACAAGTAACCGTGATACCATGATGAAAGCCTTCTACAAAATGTTTCAATACAGAAGGACTTGCAGAAGCAATATAAGGAGATGCAATATTGTTGCCCAAACCAGTGTGTTGGATGAATGCACCCAATATTTCATTTTCCTCCGGATTGTTTTTCTGCTGATAAAAATTCAAGAGATTATCAATGCCAAGTCCATGGGTACTGACTACGAAACTATCAGCAGGTATATTTGCTTGCAGTGATCCTGAAGTACCTACTCTGATGATGGTGAGTGCTGTATGAGTAGGTTTAATCGTTCTGGTATTAAAATCAATATTGACCAATGCATCTAGTTCGTTTAGTACGATATCAATATTGTCTGTTCCAATTCCGGTAGACACCACGCTGATTCTTTTTTGACCAATACGACCGGTATGGGTAACAAACTCGCGGTGTTGGAATTTGCCTTCCACCTGATCAAAATGTTTACTCACCTCACTAACACGGTCGGGGTCACCAACTGTTATAACGGTAGGAGCGATTTCTTCAGGTCTTAAGTTCAAGTGATATACAGCACCACGTTGGTTGATGATCAATTCACTTTCGGCAATACGGTTCATACTGAATAGATTCACGCGGACAAATTTCGGGTTTTCAGATTTAGAATTTTGAAATTCCTTTGATTGCTTTATTTTCGCACCCTGCTACAGATTAGGTCCTGTGGCCGAGTGGCTAGGCAGAGCTCTGCAAAAGCTTCTACAGCGGTTCGAATCCGCTCGGGACCTCCTTAGAGGGTTCAGCTACTATCTGATCCCTCTTTTTTTTTCTAACTATTTGATTTTCAATTGTAGTTTTTTTATAGGTTCCTTTATCCTTTTTCACGTAATCTGTCCCGTTAAAAACACGTAGAAAAACATCGATTTTGGAAACCTAACCCATTCATTCTTTGTTTTTATTCGAATTTTAATCTATTTCTAATATGAATCTAACTTGCTGATAATAAGAGAGTGCAAAAGTTTTAAATTTTAATTAAATAATTGATTATTAATATTATGAAAATAATAATTTATATAAATATATATTGAAATATTGTCACATTTCAGTGCCATTTCATCATTCATAGCAGAAAATTCACATTTGTTGAGAAAAAAAGTGTGCAACCACTTTGCAGTTCACCTAATAACGGTTAGTTTTGGATATCATTAACAAATGAAGACTCAGATATTCACTCCGGGAATGTCTATTTCATTTTATATTTTTTCGAACTACACTTTTTAGAATTCCATATCCGAGACAAATCGTCTTTATCCTGTGTTGCCTCATCAGACCCAATGGTGTTGATGAAACATTAAGAGTATCAATTTGAGCCTTATGCGTTTTTTTACAAGGAAAGTTTGTCAATTATCGATCTTTACATTGCTAATACTTTCTACTGCTATCACGACCTTTGGTCAAGTTACTGCTGGGGCTTTAAGCTTTGATGGTGTGAATGACAAAGTATTAGTAAAACGCAGCACAACTTCTGGTGGTGTAAATATCGGCGATCCTTCTTTCAATATTACTGATGTCATTACTATTGAAGCATGGTTGAATCCGGAAAGTGGTGGAGGCTCTAATGTGCAGACTGTATTGTCAAAATCACAAAGATTTCCTGTTTCTGCTCAGAATGGATACATTTTTCCTCGTACCAATGACAATTGGAACAATATCGCTTTCTTATTGAATTTTAATGGAATGGGATGGAAGCAGTTAACCGCTCCATATCCAGGTAAAGATAGCTGGCATCATGTTGCCGCTACCTATGATGGTGCTTTTATGCGTATCTATATTGATGGTGTGATGATGAATGAAATGGCTGTAACCGGAACCATCACTGTAAATACCAATCCTGTAACCATTGGGTACCAAAACGGTTACACCAACGAATTTTACAGAGGTAAAATAGATGAACTAAGGGTATGGAATCGAGCATTATCGGTTTGTGAAATTGATACTAATAAAGGATGTGAGCTCAAGGATGAAAACAAATTGGTTGCTTACTACAAATTCAATCAAGGCTTGCCTGGAGGTGTTTCCAATATTTTAGAAACCAAGTTAAAGGATAAGTCTATATATAAAAATGATGGAGAACTTATTGATTTTGGATTATTGTCGAATACCTCTAATTGGATTGAAGGCATCGTAAATGGTACATGCGCAAATTTTGTTCCTCCTGTGGTTACCATTGGTAGTAATAGTCTTTCTGTCGGATTAGGTGGTACTTTAGAGTTGTCTGCCGGTGGTGGAGTAAGCTATTCATGGACCGGTCCCAATGGATTTACTTCCAATCAACAAAATCCCGTCATTAATAATATAACTGCAAATGCAGCGGGACTATATACCGTGACTGTAACAACAGCTTCAGGTTGTAGTGTGCCTGCCAGTATCAATATACAAGTATCTAATCCGGCACGTGCATTGAACTTTGACGGGCTGAATGATTTTGTTTCCATTCCTCATCATGCTTCTCTGAATCCTGCTACAGGCTTAACCGTAGAAGGATGGATATATCCAACTGATGGCATTTCGCCTTCACAAAGTGTAATCGGTAAATCCACCAACCAAGTACAGGGTTATATTTTCCCACGTACAGATGACGGCTGGAAATCATTCTCTTTTTATGTGCATCTGGAAGGACAAGGCTGGTCTATCATTTCGGCTGCTTATCCAAGCATCAACGAATGGCATCATGTGGCGGCAACATATGATGGGTTTACCATGAAGATTTACTTGGATGGAGAATTAAAAGCAACCAAAGCCATCACAGGTATTATTTCGTCCAACCAAAATCCGATTACCATTGGTGCACAACCGGGTTTCAGTGGAGAATTTTTTAAAGGTAATGTAGATGAGATTCGTATTTGGAATCGTCCATTGGAAGAATGCGAAATTGATAATAACATATCTTGTCAATTAAATCCTGCCATACAAAATGGGTTGGCAGCATATTATCGGTTCAATCAGGGACTAGCAGGAGTGAATAATATTACAACGACTACTGTATCGGATATTTCAGGTAACATTAATAATGGTACTTTAACCAATTTCACGCTTACCGGAAGCAATTCTAACTGGGTAGCCGGAAATGTGAATGATGTTGTTTGTAACCAGTTCGTACCCATCGCAGCAACCGCTTCTGTAAATGGTCCTATTCTTGAAGTAGGGAATACGGTTCAATTGACTGCGAGTGGTGGAACATCTTATTCTTGGACTGGTCCTAATAATTTTACATCCAACCAGCAGAATCCTAGCATACCCAATGCGCAAACTGTGCATAGTGGCGTGTATACTGTAAGTGTATCCAATGGAGGCTGTACTTCAAATATTAATACCAAAATTACAGTTGCCTTCAAAGCAGGGTCACTGGATTTTGATGGTGTGAATGATTTGGTGACTGTTCCCGCCAATAATAGCCTCAATATCACTGATAATATCACCATGGAAGCTTGGATCTATCCTACAGATGGTACCAACATGATCCAGAATGTGATGGGCAAGTCAACAGCAGGGGATAATAACGGATATATCTTCCCTCGTACAGATGATGGCTGGAAAACCATTTCTTTCTTCTTGCACTTGAATGGACAGTGGAAAGTATTGACGGCTCAATATCCGGGTATCAACCAATGGAACCACGTATCCGCTACTTATGACGGATTTTTCATGCGTATTTATATCAATGGTGCATTGGTCGCCAGCACTGAAGCTTCCGGTAAGATTACCACCAATGGAAATAACTTGGTATTGGGTCAACAACCAGGATTTGTAGAATACTATCGTGGTAAAGTAGAAGAAGCCAGGATTTGGAATCGTACTTTGAATCAGTGTGAAGTCATCAATAACATGAATTGCGAGTTGCAAGCCCAACAAACAGGTTTAGTAGCTTATTATAAGTTCAACCAAGGGTTTGTAAATGCACCGAATACCTCTGAGAATGTTCTATTGGATGCCAGTCCAAACGGTAACAACGGTACACTCTCAAATTTTACTTTGGATGGATTAACTTCTAACTGGAGCGATTTTAAAGTAAATGGTACATGTTCTACTTATGCAGAACCACCGGTTACTGCCCAGGCCAATGCTGCAGTATTTGGAATCGGTAGTACGATTCGACTGTTTGCCAATGGCGGTAGCGCTTACACTTGGACAGGTCCTAATAATTTCTCAGCAGTTTTACCGGATCCTTTGATCTCGAATGCACAGGCCATTAATTCAGGTACTTATACGGTAGCCGTTCCATTCATTAATTGTACGATCTATAGAAGCGTTCGTTTAAATGTGACGCCATTACCGGCTGTTCAAGCCAATGGACCTACTGTTATTTGTCCGTCTTCAATAGTTAAATTGTCGATGAGTACGGTAGGAACAGCGTATCAGTGGTATAGAAATGATGAACCTATTCTTAGAGCTGATAGTTCAGTACACTCAGCCAGTCAATCCGGTTCTTACCATGTTGCCGTAACCGTGAATGGCAATATACAGGTATCAGCACCGATAGAAGTATCAGTAGTAGATAACCTGGCACCGGTACCGAATATTGCTCAGTTACCTGTTTTACAATTAACAGCACCGGCAACAGCTCCAAAACCTACGGCATCTGATAATTGCTCAGGTACTGTTTTAGCTACTTCTGTTAATCCAATTACATTTACGCAAGCGGGTACCTATACCATTACATGGACATATAATGACGGTAATGGTAACATTGCCACTCAAACACAACAGGTAGTGGTTGAAAGAAACGATATTACACCACCTGTATTGAATAATTTACCGGCGAATATTACCGTGAATTGCAATACAGTTCCTACGGCACCTGTTGTTACAGCTATTGATGATGTAGATGGTGTTGTACCGGTAACTTTATCAGAATCAAGTACCCGTAATCCGAATGTCAATAGTCCGGATCACTACTCGTATGTCATTACAAGAACATGGTCTGCTGTAGACGGAAATAATAATACTGTTACTGCTACACGTACGATTACTGTTGTTGATAATCAAGCTCCTGTTTTCGGAACCATCAATAATATCGATGTTCCTACTGCACCGAATATGGCTGGAGCAAATGTGAGTTACAGTGTGAATGCTGTGGACGGTTGTAATAGCCCGGTGGCATACACTTATAGCATACTTTCCGGTTCCTTCTTTGCAATCGGAACAGCAACGGTGAAGGTTACTGCTGCAGATGTAACCGGAAATAGAAGTACGGTTAGCTTTACAGTACGTGTGTTTGACAATCAGGCACCATCCATTACTGCACCGGCCAATTTGGTGATCAATACAAATGCAGGGGTGAACTTTGCAACCAATGTTACTTTAGGATTACCAACCGTAAGTGACAACTTAGGGTCTGGTGTAACCATCACCAATAACGCTCTCACACAATATCCACTTGGAGAAACCATTGTAACCTGGACAGCTACTGATGCTGCGGGCAATTCATCTACTGCTATACAAAAAGTAACAGTAAAAGATGCAGAAGCACCGGTATTAACAGTTCCAGCTATCGTAACAACTGTTACCAATAATAACCAAGCATTTGCAACCAATGTAGATTTAGGTACTGCTACCGCAATGGATAACAGTGGTTCAGCATTTGTTACCAATAATGCACCCGGTCAATACTTGATTGGACAAACTACCGTGATCTGGACTGCTAAGGATGCGGCTGGAAATACAACAACGGCTACACAATTGGTAATTGTAGAGGATAAACAAGCGCCGGCACTGGTTGTTCCATCCGGCTTAACTGTTAGCACAAATCCGGGTGTTAATTTTGCAACAGGTGTGAACCTCGGAAATGCCTCAGGATCTGATAATAGTGGATTGGCTGTAACGATTACCAATAACCGTCCTTCAGTTTACAATCTGGGCATTAATACCATTACATGGATTGCTAAGGATGCTGCAGGTAATATAACTACCGGTATTCAAACGGTTACTGTAGTGGATAGAGAAGAACCAACTATTGCCGGAATAACCAATATTGTAGTAGATGCACCAATAGGTTCCAATACGGCTATTGTAAGTTCATTAGGAAATCCAACCGCTACTGATAACGTTCAACTTGTTTCTTTTACAAACAATGCAACAGGGAATGTATATCCAATTGGCACAACGGCTGTTGAATGGATCGCAAAAGATGCAGCAGGCAATCAATCAACAAGTATTCAGTTGGTGATAGTTCGTGATGCCACTCCGCCGGTATTGAATGGAGTACCTGCTAATGCAAACGTTAGTTGTTCGAATATTCCTACTGCAGCAACCGTAACTGCATCTGACAACTTTGATCAGAATGTAGTGGTAGCCTTTACGCAGTCATCTACCAAAGGAACCAATCCGACTCAATCATCATTCTATAATTATGTGATCACCAGAACTTGGACAGCGAAAGATGCCGCAAATAATCAGGTGTCTGCTACCCAAACGATCACGGTTACCGATACAGAGGCACCAACCTTGGCCCAGCCTGTGAATATTGCTACAAATAGTAGAGCAGGAACCTGTGGCGCAACGATAAACTATACGGTAACTGCCACTGATAATTGTGGAAGTCCAATTACTTATACATTTAGTAAGGCTTCAGAAACAGTATTTTCTGTGGGTGTAACAACTGTAACCGTTACAGCAGCCGATGCAAGTGGAAATAGTGTATCTCGCAGCTTTACCGTTACGGTTACTGATAATCAGGCTCCGGTGATTACAGCACCTGCCAATATCAATGTAACAGTAGGAACTGCTATTAACCTAGGTACTGCTACTGCTTCTGATAATTGTGGTGTACCTGTTGTAACCAACAATGCACCTAGTACTTTCCCTGTGGGAACAACCGTTGTAACCTGGACAGCAACCGATGCTGCAGGAAATACAACAACTGCCAACCAAACTGTAACAGTACTAGCATTAACCAATTGCAGCAGTTCTATCACGGTCATTCCGGAGAACAATACATTTACAGGCGGTATTCCAAATAATATTTATCTGGGATATGGACCACAGCGAGTAACATTAAGAGCGAATGCAACAGGAGGAACTTCTTATACGTATACTTGGTCTGTTGTTTCAGGGAATGCTTCTTTAAATAGCACAACAAGTAGTCAACCGGTATTTGCACCTGCACAAGCGGGAACCTACACTTTCGAAGTTCGTGTTAGAACGCAGGAGGGTTGTGTATCTGTTAGCAGAGTTACAATTTGTGTGAAAGATATTAGAGTGAAAGATGAAGGCAATGATGATGACTGCGATCACTCATCACATAGTAACAAGGACTGTAAACATAAAGATCACAAATACCATGCTGATTGTGATCATAAGTCACATAGCAGTAAGGACTGTAAAAATAAATCAAACAAATACGGTTATGATGATGACTGCAATCACTCATCACATACTAGCAAAGACTGTAAACATAAGGATCATAAATACCATGCTGATTGCGATCACAAGTCACATAGTAGTAAGGACTGTAAAAATAAACCTTACAAGTATGATCATGATGATGATGATGACTGTGACCATAAATCACATAGTAGTAAAGATTGTAAACATAAGGATCATAAGTACCATGCTGATTGTGATCACAAATCTCATAGTAGTAAGGATTGTAAGAATAAATCGAACAAGTATGGTCATTATGACCATGATGATGAGGATGACGGAAGTCAAAAAGTTTATTTCTGTCATGTGCCTCCGGGAAATCCAAATAACCCTCAAACGCTTAGAATCAGTATCAATGCGGTTGAGTCTCATCTGAGAAATCATCCGGGTGATAAGTTGGGCTCATGTGATCAACAAGGATGTACCGAAACCATTCCGACGACTACAAAGTCAAGTATATCCATTGCAAGTGTTATTACAGAAACTGCTTCTTCACCTGTGGTGAAAAAATTAGTACCTCAGATCACTAGTGAGTCGGATCTAAAGATCAAAGTAATGGGTAACCCAAGTCGAAGCTTCTTTACCATACAGATGGAAAGTAAACACGAATTACCAGTTCAGGTTCGCGTATTCGACATCCATGGTCGTCCATTAGAGTCCAAGGCGAATCAATGGCCAAACAGTACCATACAAATTGGTCACAATCTTGGATCAGGAACTTACTATGCTGAATTCCTGCAGGGAACCCGCAGAAAATTGATTCAATTGATCAAGGTCAGATAAATCGTTTTCGTAACCCAACCTATAGAAAACTAAAGAGAAGAGCAGTTCCAATAGAACGGCTCTTTTTCTTTTGGTATACTTCACTTGGTTACTACAATTTCATCGATAGTATTGATGGTGCTTTGTAGTAAAATCTGTACAAGCATTCTGTGCACTTTGCTCAAACCCGTTATTTTGCTAGATCGATTTCTACAAATTCTTGGTTCAACATATTTGTTGATGTAAAAAAATATTTTCATTAAGCAAGTGATGCATACCTGTTTGTAGTTCCGTTTCTACCATACAAACGATCGGTACTACCTTATTTTCATCATTACCGTTATTTGTCAAAGACTGCTATTGGACTCACTTTGTCCTATCCAAACAAAGTGATATTACTCCATGCAGTTGCAGCACAAATTCATTCATCAAATCGCAAACCAGGTTCGCAAAAACCTGTTCTTTTTGCTGCTGTTGCTGATGTCGAATGGCGTGAAAGCAGATTCAACATTTACCGTTATCAAAACCAAACAAAGTCTTAGTTTAAAAGCATCATCTCTTTGTGAAAATGCCTCTTTGCAGATCAGCGGAGTTTCACCCAAAGTAGAGCAGTTGTTATGGAAGCATAACGGACAAACATTAAAAAGCAATTATACACCTGCGTTAATTCAGACAGTTGCCGGAACAGCAGTAGAAGGCACACAAGAAGATGAATTTCGTTATCCTAGTGGTATTGCAGTAGATGCAGCCGGTAATATCTATATCGCTGATCAATTCAATCATCGTGTTCAAAAATGGATACCCGGTGCCAAAGTAGGTATTACCGTTGCAGGCGGTCGTGGTCAAGGTGATGCAGCAGATCAGTTGGATTATCCTATGGGTGTAGCACTAGATCAAGAAGGCAATTTGTATGTTTCTGATGTGGCCAATCAGCGTATCCAAAAATTTTCACCCTCAAATCCTTACGGTGTTACTGTTGCCGGTGGTAACGGAAGGGGTAATAAGGCCAATCAATTCAATATGCCTTTTGGTATTTGCTTGGATAAGGAGGGTAATATTTATGTAGCAGATAATTATAACCATCGCATCCAAAAATGGATACCCGGTGCAGTAGAAGGCATTACAGTAGCAGGAGGGAAGCAGGCTGGGAATAAAGCGGATCAACTTAGATACCCTAGCAGTGTAAAAGTAGATGCACTTGGAAACCTATACATCGCTGATGCGGCAAATGATCGTGTACAACTATGGGTAAAGGATGCAAAAGAAGGAATAACAGTAGCAGGTGGCAAAAGAGGTGCAGGCGCAGATCAGTTGTATTTTCCAACTGATATTGCGATCAATGATAACGGAGATCTTTTTATTGCAGATGAAACCAATCAACGTATCCAACGTTGGAGTAAAGGTGCTAAGCAAGGTGTAACTGTTGCCGGTGGACATGGATTGGGTAAAGCCATGAATCAATTCTCTTATCCTTATGGTTTATTCATTGATGCGCAAGAGAATATTTATGTAGCAGATCAATATAACCACCGTGTTCAATTGTTTCGTAATCCCGAAGCTGCCATTAGTTATCAGTTTTCTTTCAAAGCCACTCGTCCGGGTATCTATGAAGCGGAATTATTTTACAGAGATGGCCATACAGAGAAAGTGAATCCCATTGAAATTCATGAGATCCCTGTTCTGTCTCCGATCCAAACCGCTACCAACTTTTGCAGTGGTAATGTATACCAATTGAAGCATACAGTCCAAGGCGGTCATTGGTCTGTTAAAGAGTCTGCCATAGCTACCATTGATCAACAAGGTATACTTAAAACAATGGCTCCCGGAAAAATTACAGTTACTTATCAGGTACAATCAATAGCTGGTTGTGAGAGCAGCGTTAGCCAATCATTAGCGATAGCGGCAACACCACAACTACCAACCATTGAAATACAACCCTTATTGATACAACAATCATCCAATACATTTACTCCATCCTCTCAGCTTTGTGAAGGAAGCAGCATTCAATTGAAACCAATGGGTGGAAAGGGTTATTGGTCGGTAAGTGATAGCACGATTGCTTCTTTGCATCAACAAACATTGGTTGGAAAAGCTGCAGGCACTGTTACTATTCAGTATACACTGGAAGAAAATGGATGTCAAGCAACTGCACAAACAGCATTCACTGTTACGGCTGCTCCTCCTTCTATTGAGATACACGGATATAAAAAAGTAGTAGCAGGACAAACCATTCGTTTAATGCCCGAGACCACTGGGGGAGAGTGGGTGTCTGAAAAAAATGCATACCTGGATATTGATGCAGCCGGTTTTATCAGAGGATTACAACCCGGAGTAGCGAAAGTGCGTTATCAAAAAATACATAGTTCAGGTTGCTATGCAACCGCCACAATTGATATTACTGTTCAGCCACAAGTACCCATTGTAACAGATGCTACCTACGATGCCGGGAAATTCGGCAACAATATCAATGTTGAAAAGCAGGTAACCGCTTTACCCAATGCCTCACTTCAGTTTTATACTTCTGCAGCCGCAAATCAATCTCCTATACAACCATCGGTGATCAATCAAGTAGGTACCCAAACGCTTTGGGTGGCACAAGTTGTGAATGGAGTGTCTAGTCAACGTATACCTTTCAAAGTGACCGTTTCAACTATACCTGTACCTACTACACATGATCAGCAGTTCCATATTAAAGTAATGGGAAATCCTGCTACACAATTCTTTACCGTTCAACTGAACAGTAAGCAGACGCAATTACCAATTGCAATGAAAGTAGTAGATGCGCAAGGCAGATTGATCGAGCAAAAAAATCAGTTACAAGCCAATAGCACAGTTCAATTCGGACAAAACTACAGCGCCGGGCAATATTATGTGGAGTATACCCAGGGAATACAAAGAACTGTAGTGTCTCTTCTTAAGTTGGGAGCCAATCAACAACCTGCCAGCAGTTATGCTTACAAATCTTCGCTGTACTAATACTGTTATGCTGAAGTTGTGTCTTCTTTCCTGATAGGTGCTTAACTTCGCAGCACAATTATTAACCATGAAATATTCACAGCAGATAGGAATTGTAGCTGCATTTATATTGCTCGGATTATGTTTTCTCCCTTGGACGGTTATTGAAAGTAAGGGACTTACCATTTCCGGATTTGCTGCAGAAGGAACTAGTTTTGGCCGACCCGGATTGTTTCATGTGTTCTTTTGCACCGCTGCGATTTTATTTTTCGCTATACCTCGTATCTGGACCAAACGGACCAATGTTTTTATCGGCGCTATCAATTTGGCTTGGGCCATTCGAAATTATGTATTGGTTTCCAGCTGTATGTTCGGTGAATGTCCGGTAAAACAACCCGCACTGTATGGTATTCTTGCTTGTGCCATTATTATTCAAATCATGGTACTGTTTCCGAAAATACCTGTTGTGAAAACGGAAGAATCGTAAAAAGATACAAGAAAGAAGAGACAAGGCACAAGAAAGCTTCAAGCTGCAAGCTGCAAGCCACAAGAAAGCTTCAAGCCGCAAGCTACAAGCCACAAGAAAGTTCCAGGCTACAAGCTGCAAGCCACAAGGTTAGTTCTATATATCTATGTTTTAAGTAGCCAATACACAATTTCAAATAGCGCCGGACTTCAGTCCGGCGAAAAAGAGGTGAGGCTTGTAGCTTGCAGCCTGTAGCTTTCTTGTGCCTTGTATCTTGATTCTTGAATCTTTCTTGTGCCTTGTATCTTGATTCTTGAATCTTCCTTGTGTCTTGTATTTTATTTCTTGTTTCTTTCCTCAATTTAGTTTTTTCAAAGAGTCACCGATAATCCCCACACATTCCATAATCTGCTCTTTTGTAATGATCAAGGGAGGGGCGAAGCGGATTTTGTCGCCGTGCGTGGGTTTGGCAAGGAGTCCGTTTTCTTTTAACTCCATACAAAGATCCCAGGCTGCTTCCGGATTGCTGTGTTTGATCACAATGGCATTCAATAATCCTTTACCACGAATGGTTGCTATAAAAGGTGATTGAAGTGCTGCTAGCTCCGATCTTAATATAGCACCCATGGCTTCTGCATTCTCAGCCATTCTTTCCTCTTTCAATATTGTTAATGCAGTAGTAGCAACTGCACAAGCCAATGGATTACCGCCATAGGTAGATCCATGTTCTCCGGGCTTGATATTCATCATCACTTCATCGTTTGCTAATACGGCTGATACAGGTAACACGCCACCACTCAATGCCTTTCCAAGAATCAAAATATCCGGTTTCACATTTTCATGATCACAAGCCAGCATTTTTCCGGTACGCGCCAATCCGGTTTGAATTTCATCGGCGATGAAGAGTACATTATAGGTACTACACAGTTCTCTTACTTTTGATAAATACCCTTCATCAGGTACTACTACGCCGGCTTCTCCCTGGATAGGTTCTACCATGAAAGCCGCTACATTTTTATCTTGTAATGCTTTTTCTAATGCAATGGTATCATTGTATGGAATCAACTCAAATCCGGGCATATACGGACCAAAACCTTTGTAGCTACTCGGATCATTAGAAGAGGAAATAGCGGCCAATGTTCTTCCCCAGAAATTGCCTTCT
Source organism: Sediminibacterium sp. (assembly GCF_051861365.1). Lineage (NCBI taxonomy): Bacteria > Pseudomonadati > Bacteroidota > Chitinophagia > Chitinophagales > Chitinophagaceae > Sediminibacterium > Sediminibacterium sp. The sequence continues at coordinate 116,001 of NZ_JBHYCW010000006.1, forward strand.
GCAAAAATGATCTTGGCTTTATTTTCTGCAACTCCCTTTTTGGTGTAAGCCCATCTGCGTGCTAATTTGATGGCGGTTTCTCCACCTTCCACACCGGTATTCATAGGTAATACTTTATCATACCCGAAAAAATCGGTGATAAATTTTGCATACTCGCCTAAAAGATTGTTGTGAAATGCACGAGAAGTAAGGGTAAGTTTTTGTGCTTGTTCTACCAAACTGGCAATGATCTTCGGGTGACAATGTCCCTGATTCACGGCGGAATAACCACTGAGGAAATCATAATATCTTTTTCCATCTACATCCCATAAAAATACACCGGCACCTTTTTCCAATACTACCGGTAGGGGATGATAATTATGTGCACCATATTGTTCTTCCAACTGCAAATACACAGCTGTATTCGCTGATACTGATTGAGTAAGCATAATAAAAGGTTTGAAATAAAATAAAGAAAGGCTTTCACAAGAAAGCATGAAAACAAAAACAATACATCCTTAGCAACAAGGATGATCGAGGAAGTCTAAATTCAGGTGCAAGAAGTGCATAATTCGTTTTCTGCTTGCAAGATACAGCTATTTCTGTGATTCTTTCAAATGCTGTTCTGTGATGATTAATGCAAAAAAATCAAAATATTTCAGTGTTTTTTCAGTGTCCTCAGTGGCAAAAAAACTTAATTTCATTATCTAACCAACTCACCATGAAAAAATTCTTCCGCGGTTTTCTCTGGACGATACTCTTGATTATTCTCAGTTTTAGTGCTTATGCATGGATCTCAGGTAAAACCTACTTGTTCACCGCTGTTCGGTACAATTTTGCCAATATCGATGACTATAAAAAATTCACGAATAATACCGTAGCGGTATCAACGGCCCAACCCTGGACCAACGCTGCGAATTACAATCAAATACCCTATCCTGATTCGCTCAATACTTTATTGGAAGAATTGAATACAGTTGGATTACTCATGATCCGAAACAATGAAGTGGTTTTCGAGAAGTATTGGAAAGGGTATAGTGACAGTTCAAAATCAGGATCCTTCTCCATGGCAAAAAGTATCACCAGTATATTGATCGGTGTAGCTTTGAAAGAAGGAAAAATAAAATCACTAGAAGAGCCGGTAGGAAATTATTTACCCGAATTCAAAGAAGGGGATAAAGCAGCAGTACGCATCATTGATGTATTAACCATGAGTAGCGGAACCGATTGGAATGAATCGTATTGGAACTTATTCTCTGTTACTTCTGAAGCTTATTACGGAACAGATGTGTATGCAACTGCTACCGGTGTTAAGATGAAAGACAAACCAGGAACTGTTCATTCTTATAAAAGTGGAGATACACAATTATTAGGATTAATACTGGAAAAAGCTACCGGACAAAGTCTCAGCGATTATACTGCTGAAAAACTTTGGAAACCATTGGGTGCTGAACATCCTGCTTTATGGAGTACCGATAAAGAAAATGGACATATCAAAGCCTATTGTTGTTTTAACTCCAATACGCATGATTTTGCGCGAATTGGTAAGTTGATGTTGGATAGCGGTAAATGGCATGGAACACCCATCATTGACAGCACTTATTGGGCTCATTCTATTCAACCTTGTGGTATTACAGATTTAAAAGGTGTTGCTTGTGATTATTATGGTTACCAATGGTGGATCGACCCGCTGAATCCTGAAATTTTCTATGCAAGAGGTATCCTCGGACAATACATTATCGTGATCCCTTCCAAACAAACCATCATCGTTCGCCTCGGCGAAAAAACCTCCAAAATCAGAGAACGAACCGTGCCGAAGGAAGTGAGAGGGTTGATTGAGTGGGGGAAGGGGAGTTTGTAGTTGATAGTTGACAGTTGACAGGAAGAAAACCGCCTTTTACTGTCAACTAACAACTATCAATCAACTTCTCTGTCAACTGTCAACTTTAATCTATTTTCGCATCCAAACATCAACCCTTGTCAGTTCCCCACGTTGCGATTGTTATCTTAAATTATAATGGGAGAAAGCATTTAGAGACTTTTCTTCCTTCCGTGATCGCGTCTACCTACTCCAACAAATCTGTGATTGTAGCGGATAATGCTTCTACGGATGGGTCGATGGATTTGGTGAAACATTTATTTCCTTCAGTCGAATGCTTGTACAATCTTACCAATGAAGGTTTTGCAGGTGGTTATAACTGGGCATTGAAATTGGTAAAGGCAGATTATTATGTTTTGCTCAATTCTGATGTGGAAGTAACACCCGGATGGATTGAACCGATCATTGAATTGATGGAAAAAGACGCCAAGATCGCGGCCTGTCAACCTAAACTCTTGTCGTATCATCAACCGCAACTTTTTGAATATGCCGGTGCTGCCGGTGGATGGATCGATCATCTTGGTTACCCTTTTTCTCGTGGAAGGATATTTGATGTTTGTGAGGAGGATAATGGACAATACAACCAACCCGAACTTGTTTTTTGGGCTTCCGGGGCGGCCATGTTTGTGAGGGCTTCGGTATATCATGAAATGGGTGGATTGGATGCCGGATTTTTTGCCCATCAGGAAGAAATTGACCTTTGCTGGCGGATGCAATTAGCGGGATATACGATCATGAGTTGTCCGACTTCAGTTGTTTATCATGTTGGGGGAGGAACTTTACCCAGGGGTGGACGAAAAGTGTTTTTGAATTTCAGGAACAATTTGTTGATGTTGAATAAGAATCTACCATTCCATGAAAAACTGTGGAAATTACCGGTACGATTTGGACTGGATGCTATTTCTGCATGGAAGGGGTTGTTAAACGGGGATCGGGCATTTTTTATGGCGATCATGCAAGCACATTGGGCGGTAGTAAAGATCTGGTTCATGGGAAAATCGGAAAAAAATCATCGGGTGAAAAAGCCCATGAAATCACTGCAGGGCGTGTATTCCGGAACCATTGTTTGGGAGTATTTTATCAACAAACGCACCCGTTTTCAGGAAATTATTCGCAGAAAGATTTTATAATAAGTTGTACTGCCTTATTTTTGCACAGCAATTCAAAATTATGTCGAACGAACAACAAGCCGCACAAGAAAAAGACTTTACCAGGAACTGGGTAAATTCATCACGTTTTCTTTTCTATCTGCAAGTGTTTTGTATCCTTGCTTTTGTATTGGGTGGATGTTATCGTCTGTACAACCAGCGCTACAAAGGGAAGCCTGATGTAGAAGTACAGAGCAGCAGTAAGTATACGCCTGAGTACAAATAAAAAATCAACAAAAATTTTGTCAGGAGCTGTAGAATCCTATTTTTGCACTCCCGATTTAGTTCTTATATCGATTGCGGAAGTAGCTCATTTGGTAGAGCACGACCTTGCCAAGGTCGGGGTGGCCGGTTCGAGCCCGGTCTTCCGCTCAGCAATCCCGTCCGTCATGCGTGACGGGATTTTTTTTACCACTGCCCTGGTGGTGGAACTGGTAGACACGCAGGACTTAAAATCCTGTTCGCCGAAAAAGCGAGTGCGGGTTCGATTCCCGCCTGGGGCACCAAAAGTCGTTCATGAATTGAGCGACTTTTTTATTTTAGTAATTCGTCTTACAAGTGAGTAGATCATTCAACTTAGTATCTACTTTACATATTTACCCCGTCACCAATATCCTTGCAGTACTAGCATATTTAACCGGTTGAATGCTTCCGGTTAAATCTGGTTCTCCCATTTCAATGCCAATTGCACCAACCCATGTAATACCTGCATCTTCTTTTAGGTCTGTATTTTCCAGTTGGAGATTCATGCAATGCGCAGGTACTGTTTTTTTGGCCATCATCCAGTCGCTGAAAACAGTGGTTGATGGTAAATCCTTTGTATAAAGGATAGATGGGTATTTGATCTGGTCAGCATAAACATCTTGAATGGCTGCCAGCGAAGCGATGATTCTGTAATAAGGCTTTTGCCAAGGAAGCTGAAAATTAAAACCGGGTAATAACTCACCGATCTGTATGTGCAGCGCTGTTTTTTCCCTAAGCAATGTGGCAACAGGTCTTTGCTTCCATACCGAATCAAACAAATGTCTTTTGGTAAATGGCAGCGAAGTGAGCGCCTCTTTGTGCATCGAAAAAAGAACGGGTCTTTCCCCATGTGGATGTACAGTATCTTTTTTTTGCAGAATTTTACAAAAGCCTTGTAGCACAGGGGTCATATTCTGATCGGTTAATCGCATTATGATCGGAAGCGCTGTTCTTACCATTTTACCTGCCCGCGCACAAATGGCAAATTCTGCACTGTTCCGTCTCATGGCCGCATACTGGGGCTCTTTTTGATAAGCACCTTTTGTGATAAAGGCTTTTCTACGCACAATGGTTTTATCGCTGCCTTTCATTTGATAGGCAACCAGTTCATCAATGGTACCCGTGTACCGTAGCGGTCCATGTAGTGTTGGCATGTTCTGGCGTTTATCTCAGTAAGATATAAAAATATTATCATATTTACAAGTACTTTATTAAACTATTTTATCATATTCTTATCGCATATTTATATAGATTGGGGATAAGTATGCGATAACAACGCGATAATAACGCGACAACTACGCGACAACCTATGTATTCAAGTCCGATAATAACGAATCATATAAAGAATACTTTAACGATCACCAGTATGCAAATTCGGGCAACATGCATTCTATGGGAAAGATAAACTATGGCCAATTTTTCGAAGTACGGGTGTTGTATGTTGCTTTTGCTGATTTTTTTGAATGCTGCTATGACACAGTCTGATTTTTATGGGCGGCTGGCAGATTCGGCGTACACATTAACCTGTCAAAAAGTGCTGTATGATCTTTCTTATTTCCGTATCAATTATCCCATGGGAGATGTGCCTGCTGATAAAGGCGTTTGCACTGATGTTGTGATTCGTGCTTATCGCAAAATGGGTATTGATCTGCAAAGAGAAGTACATGAAGATATGCGCCGGAATTTTCAGTTCTATCCTAACTATTGGGGATTGAAAACAACAGATCGGAATATCGATCATCGAAGAGTTCCCAACCTGATGTATTTCTTTTCGCGTAACGGTATGGTGCTGCCGATTTCGAGGAGTGCAGCTGATTATCGTGCAGGGGATATTGTTTGCTGGCAATTACCAAGAGGAATGAAACATATTGGCATGATTGTGCATCAAAAATCAAAAGACCAACAGCGGTCATTGGTGATTCATAATATCGGAGCCGGACAAGTGATGGAAGATATGTTGTTCACTTATCCTATTATTGGACATTATCGATATGAACAATAGCTCATAAAGATAAATGCAGGATGGGATAATCATTGCCTTGTGCATCTTTTTCACTTCTACCGATTTGTTTGAAACCCATTTTCAGATAAAATCCAACCGCTTGTTCATTTTGCTCATTCACATCAACGGCATTGGTCTGTAAAGTTTGAATAGCAAATTCAGTCAGTTGTTTTCCGATGCCTTTGCCGCGAGTATTGGGATCTAAGAACAGCATCTCAATCTTTTGTTCTGCTACTCCCACAAAGCCAACAATTTTTCCTGCTTCGTCTTTAGCACAATACAATTGCACCATCGATAAGAAAATTGTCTCCACTTGATCTCTCCATTGTTCGGTAAAATCATCGGGCAAAAAATGATGAGTTGCTTTCACAGAAGTTTGCCATAGATCTGTGATCTCTTTATAGTCAGACGGTAAAGCAGCGACGATCATCATACAACTAAAATTAAGAGACTATCCAATTCCAAACAAAAACCAATATAAACGAGTCACGATCTTCTGTCAACTTTCAACTGTCATCTGTCAACTCGCATTCCCTCTAAAAGCTTTAAGTTTGTATCATGTCGATCATTCTATTCGATAATACGCAACGAAAACGTTTATGGCCTCTGACGCAAACCAAGGCTATTGCTTCTTTGCGAATGGGTATTCTTACCATCGCAGAAAGATGGGAAAAGCTTACAGGTTTGCAGGTGTTTGTACATACCAGTCCTTATTTGCAAAATCTGTATGGATATCCACCCGACGGTGAACATATATGGGTTGACGCATCTGTAATTCCCAACCCATCTTTAATCGATGGCATTCAAAGTATATCCAAAAATCATGGCTGGGCAGATGAACAAGGTTTAATTATAGGGAAAACAGCTATTGCATTTGAAGACTTTGATCCATCTCAATCTGTGCAATATTTTGAAGTTGTTCATGATTATCCGTCAGCCCAAAGAATCGTTTATCCATGGCAGCTAATGCACATCAACGATCAAATGGTACGTTTTGATTTTAATCTATTGACTCGAGGCAAAACATCAGCAACAATTTCATCTACCAATCGATGCATACATGCCGAACATATTTTCATAGAGTCAGGAGCAATTGTAGAGCATGCACTATTGAATGCATCAACAGGACCTATCTATATCGGCAAAAATGCAGTTGTGATGGAGGGTTCTGCTATACGTGGACCTTTTGCATTGGGAGATCATTCAGTGCTGAAAATGAATAGCCGTATTTATGGCGCTACAACCCTCGGACCTTATTGTATGGGTGGAGGTGAGATCAAGAACAGTATCATGATGGGCTATTCCAATAAAGCACATGATGGTTATATGGGTGATGCTGTAATAGGTGAGTGGTGTAATTGGGGTGCGGGTACTAGTAATAGTAACCTGAAGAATACAGCAGGTATCGTTAAGATTTGGAGCGAAGCAGATCAGGAATATTTACCGGCTGGTTATAAATGCGGAGTGATCATGGGCGATTTTTCAAGAACAGCAATTAATTCATCCATCAATACCGGTTCGGTGATCGGAGTGTCTTGCAATGTATTTGGCGAAGGTCTCTTGCCCAATATTATTCCCGATTTCAGTTGGGGATGTAAAGGCGTGAAATATAAATTAGACAAGGCTTTGGTAGATATTGATAACTGGAAAAAACTCAAAAATCAGTCTTTGAGTGAAATTGAAAAGCAAATACTCATTACACTCTCCGCAAAATAATTTCAGTGTATTTCAGTGCCTTCAGTGGCAAATTAATTGCCACTGAATACACAGAGAGCACAGAAGAAAACTGTATTTTCGCTGACCTCAAAAAAATACCAAACAATGAGAAAGCAAATAGCCGCTGCTAACTGGAAAATGAATCTTACGATCACAGAAGGAGAACAACTACTTGATCATTTATTGTCTCATAACTATGACCTAAATGAAAATAGGCAAGTGGTATTTGCAGTACCGGCTCCTTATTTGTCGATGGCGCAAGCAAAAGTTGCAGGTAAAACACAAGTATATATTGCAGCTCAAAACTGTTACAACAAAAAAAACGGTGCTTATACGGGAGAAACATCCGTTGTTATGTTGAACTCATTAGGTATTACGCATGTAGTATTGGGTCACTCTGAGCGTCGTGAATATTTTCAGGAAAGCAATCAGTTTTTGGCAGAGAAAGTAAATATTGCTTTAGAACATCAGATCACACCGATCTTTTGTTGTGGTGAGCCTTTACAGATTCGTGAAGCGGGTACGCAAAACGAATTTGTAGCTAAGCAATTAGAGGAATCATTGTATCATTTGTCTGCCGATGCATTGAAAAAAGTAGTGATTGCATATGAACCCATTTGGGCAATTGGTACCGGTAAAACAGCTACCAGTGAACAAGCGCAAGAGATGCATGCCTATATTCGTCAACAACTGGCCGGTAAATATGGAGATGCTGTAGCACAAGAAATAACCATATTGTATGGAGGCAGTGTAAAAGCATCCAATGCCAAAGAATTATTCACTCAACCTGATGTAGATGGTGGATTGGTAGGAGGCGCTTCTTTGATCGCAGATGAGTTCAAAGTAATTATTGACTCACTTAAATACTAATGATTAAAATGGAACACAGATCATCATGATTGATCATGATAATCATGATAATCTGTGTTCTATTGAGCGTATCAAATCATTTCACAGGCAAAGTCACTGATTCATAAGCATCCAACTGATCAAGATGTAACACTGTTTTGGTGCCATCTTCATTCGGATGATACATCGGTAAGAATTTCGCACCGAAAATAAATTCTTCGTAAGTGTAAGAAGTACGTGATACCACTGTATTAGACACACTCTCATCAAACCCCTGTACAAATACCAGTATTTCAGCACGCGCATTGGTAAGGTCATCTTTGGTAAAACCATAGATCGGACTTTCTTCATTGATGACATGCACCAATGTCCAGTTAGCAGTCATTGTATTTGCTTTGGCAATATCAAGCGGCATATTGTAGAATCTGTTCTTACGCTGCCCATCTTCTTCCACATGAATCGCCAATGTTACCCTCACTTCTACATTTACCAGATAATTTCTGGTATAAGGCACCATTCGAAACATCAATGCAATACCATCTCTAAAAGGGGCGATGATGGCATTTTTGCTGTAACGGATATACGCTTTAGGCTTTGAAAATCGTCCCCACATAATGCCGGTTGCAATGGCAAAAGTCATCAATCCGGTTAAGGCTTCCATTGAAGCGGTAAAACTGGCCGCAAAACCTATCGGATTGATACGTCCATAACCAACGGTGGTGAATGTTTGCGCACTAAAGAAAAATACTTCACCAAACAATTCAATACCGGTTACTTCCATTAGTCCGCCTAAATGATCGATCCCAATTAGAAAATAGATGCCGGTGAACAATAAATTAGTCGTTACAAAGTAGATGACCACGACGGTTAAAAAGTTGAACCAGGACATGGTCAGAAGCGAGTGATAAATATTCAGTCTTTCCCAAAGATTCATACCCCTTACATCCATATTGGGATTGCCATCTCGATTGAAAAAACGACCGCCACCACTCAGGGTAGTATTGGTACCCAGCCCTGTTTCATTGTTGATCTGGGCTTTTTTGTTGATCTTATTCAAGAACATAGTTATCAGGAACTTAGTACCCCTAATATAGCAAAATATGGTCTTGGTTTGATTTTGTTGAAGAACAGTGTATAATCCGGGCTAAGCTTGTTCCTTGATTCTTCAGTCTTGTTCCTTTTCATCTTATCTTTGCGCCCTTATGAAGCAAATCAGGAATTTTTGCATTATCGCACATATCGACCATGGGAAAAGTACGCTGGCTGACAGACTGCTAGAGCATACCAAGACCATTACCGAGCGGGAGATGATGGACCAGGTACTGGATGATATGGACCTGGAACGTGAAAAGGGGATTACCATTAAGAGTCACGCTATTCAGATCAATTATACCTATAAAGGTGAGCAGTATGTGCTTAACCTGATCGATACGCCCGGTCACGTGGATTTCAGCTATGAAGTGAGCCGTGCATTGGCTGCCTGTGAGGGTGCTTTGTTATTGGTAGATGCTTCCCAGGGTATTCAAGCCCAAACCATCAGTAATTTGTACTTGGCTATTGAAAATGATCTGGAGATCATTCCGGTGATCAACAAGATCGATATGGATGGCGCTAAAATTCCGGAAGTAACGGATCAGATCGTGGATTTGATAGGTTGTAAGCAGGAAGATATTCTGTTGGCGAGTGGTAAATCAGGCATTGGTATCGAAGAAATTTTGGAAGCCATTGTTGAACGTATTCCAGCCCCATCCGGAGATACCGAAGCTCCTTTACAAGCACTCATCTTTGATAGTGTTTTCAATAGTTTTCGTGGCATCATCGTTTACTACCGCATTCTGAATGGAGTACTGAAAAAGGGGGATAAGATTCGTTTTGTAGCAAGTGGTAATGATTATTTCGCAGACGAGGTTGGTGTATTGAAACTCAGCATGACACCCAAACAGGAAGTGCGTGCGGGTGATGTAGGATATATCATCACGGGTATCAAAAATGCCAAAGAAGTGAAAGTGGGTGATACCATTACACTAGCCAGTAATCCCGGTGAAATGATCCATGGTTTTGAAGAAGTAAAACCCATGGTATTCGCAGGTATCTTCCCGGTAAATACAGATGAGTTTGAGGAGTTACGTGATTGTATGGACAAACTCCAACTGAATGATGCTTCTCTGACTTTTGAACTGGAAACTTCACAAGCACTTGGTTTTGGTTTCCGATGCGGATTCTTGGGACTACTCCATATGGAGATCATTCAAGAGCGATTGGAACGTGAGTTCAATCAAACCGTTATCACTACTGTACCGAACGTAAGTTTCAATGCATATACCACCCGTGGTGAAAAGATCATTGTGAACAATCCGGCTGAAATGCCTGATGTGGTGAAGATCGATCGTATCGAAGAACCATTTATCAAAGCGCAGATCATCACTTTGCCTGATTATATCGGTAATATCATGACCCTCTGTTTGGGTAAGCGTGGTATTCTGATCAATCAAAGCTACCTCACACCATCACGTGTTGAACTCATCTTTGAAATGCCATTGACGGAGATCGTATTTGATTTCTATGATAAACTGAAAAGCTCTACCCGCGGATATGCTTCCTTCGATTATAGTCCGATCGGCTATCGTGAAGCAGATATCGTAAAGATGGATATCCTGTTGAATGGAGATAAGGTAGATGCGTTGAGTGCACTGATCCACCGCAGTCGCGCACAAGACTTTGGTCGCAGACTCTGTGAAAAGCTAAAAGAGCTATTGCCGAAACAACAATTCCAGATCGCGATACAAGCTGCTATTGGAGCCAAAGTAATTGCACGTGAAAACATCAGTGCGATGCGTAAAGATGTAACTGCCAAATGTTATGGTGGTGATATCAGCCGTAAGCGTAAACTATTGGAAAAGCAGAAAGAAGGTAAAAAACGCATGCGCCAGATTGGAAACGTAGAAGTACCGCAGGAAGCGTTTTTGGCCGTGCTAAAACTGGATTGATCTTTGATTTTTTGATCTGTGATTTTTTGATTTAATTCAATAAATCACAGATCAAAAAATCAAAGATTCCCTCTCTTCCTCGTTTGATCCGGATTCACCCTTCCATCAGGGTTTACTTCTGTGATGTCTGCTTGGTGTACCCATTTTCCGCCTAGCCATTTGAAGCCTTCAAACGTGCCATAGGGTACAAGGGTGTGTTTCTTTTTGTTATCACCTTCTTCGCTCACGAGATGCGCCATAACGATCATGTTTAATTCAGGATCATAGTTGAGTTTGGCATTGGCGTCTTTTTTGTATTCCAGGCAAAAACGAAATGCAGGTTGTTTGGGTTTGATATCATCTTCCCGATAATTGAAATAACGTCCCCCGAATTGTGGATTGCCATTGGCATCGAAAGTCATGACTTCCATCCATTTCCTGCTACTTCTGGCATCATGTTCATCGTAACCAAAGAGGGTATAATATTTTCTATTGTTATAGGTGGTTTGTATGATATTATAATACACAGCACCGATCCAATTTTGATTGGTTCGTATGGAATCAAAAGGTGCTTCAGTGAATTTAGATGCATCGAATAAAGGAATCAATTTCAAAGAACCATCATTGGTGCGCATTTGTATCGCACCCTTTTGACGAAAATGGTTCATGTCTTCCATTTGTATCTGCCAGGTAAAGATTCTAAAGCTGCTATCCGGAGCATACTGCTGTGAGATGGTGATCAAAGAGTCGAAATGATAACGAAAGGAATGAGTCGTTCTTAAAGCGCGCACCAAACCACGCGTGAAAGCACTGTCTGCCTTGAATCGATCCAAGAACTGATCTTCATTCAAGATGGCATAAGCAAGTGGCTTTAGTTCATCTTCTATCTGCTGCAGTTGCATGCGGTTGTCTTGTGCACGCAAAAAGAGAGAGGTGATGACCAGTAAAAAAAGAAACAGGGCTTGCTTCATACTGTAAAAATAACTGAAAGAGAACGGTTCATTACAGTTTTAAGATTTTATTGCAGCTTACTGATCTGTATCAGGGCTTCTGCAAAAGCAGGTAGATCTTCAAAACGAAGGTCAATATCGGGATCCGGGAAAGGAACTTCCGGATGGGTAGTGGCAACAAACACCGTATACATACCCGCATTCCTCCCAAATTTCATGTCACTGGGTCTATTACCGATCATGATGCTTTTCGACAGATCGATATCGGGGAAATCTGCTTTTGCCTGAAAAGCCATACCCGGATTGGGTTTCCGATTAGGCGAGTCATCAAAAAGATCAGCGCAGAAATAAATTTGATCAATACTACCACCTGCTTGCTCAATTTCAGTGAGCATGTATTGATGAATATTCTGCAAATCTTCCAGCCGCATCACGCCTTTACCCACACCTTTTTGATTGGTCGTAATTAAAATATACCGAAAGAAAGGTCGGAGAGTGGCTAAAGCCTTAGTAACCCCATCATAAAAATGAAATTCATCCTTGTGTAAGATATAATCATTGTTCTTCTCATGATTGATTACACCATCTCGGTCAAGAAATAAAGTCCATTCAGGGGTAATGTTTTCCAGTTGCAACATGTGGCTTTCCTTAGTCATTAAAAATGGCAGCTTCTGTTAATTCACAAATGATATGTCCAAGTAGTATATGACTTTCCTGAATGCGAGGTGTAACAGTAGAAGGCACATTTAAAAGATGATCAGACAAGTCTTTCATCTTACCGCCACCGGCACCTGTGAAACCTACGGTAACAATACCTTTGGCTCGAGCTGTTTCAAATGCTTTTACAATATTGGGGGAGTTACCGGAGGTGCTGATACCCATCAATACATCTCCTTTTTCCATGGTACCATCTACGAGGCGACTATAAATATCATCATAACTATAATCATTGGCAACGGCAGTTAAATAAGATGTGTTGCAATGCAAAGCATCTGATGGTAATGCTCTTCTGTTTTTATAAAATCTGCCCGAAAATTCTGCAGCCAAATGTTGTGCATCAGCAGCGCTTCCGCCATTGCCGCAAAACATTACTTTTTTACCGGACTGAAATGCATGGATTACCGCATCGGTAATATCCTGAACTTTTTGTTGAAAAGCACTGTCAGCCAATATTTCCTGTTTTACAGCGATGGATGCGGCGATGATTGCATGAATATTTGTTGCCATAAGAAAATGTTTGGTTAGGATTCTTGTGCCAGTCTGCGGATAGTACTCGTAAGTACTTCCCAACTGTATTTCTTTTTCTCTTCGCGAAGATGGAATAAAAAATGTTCTTCACCTAAACTGTACAGCTGCCGAATGCCTTTTGCAATCGCATCCGCATCCGGTTCCGTAACAATACCCGCTTTCTCATGTGGTACCATGGCCGGTAATGCCCCTACATTGGTAACCAACATGGGTTTCTCAAAATGATAGGATAGAGGTGTGATGCCCGATTGTGTGGCATGTTTGTAAGGCTGTATCACGAAATCTGTGGCACATAGATAATTTCTTACCTCACTATCCGGAATAAAATCTGTTCTTAAAATCAGCAGATCCCTGATATTGAGTTCATCGATCAGTGATTCATACTTTGCTTGATCTTCATAAAACTCACCGGCAATCAATAAATGGGGTGGAGTAGCTCCCGATTGTTTTAATATCGCAATGGCTCGTAATAATAAATCCAACCCTTTATATGCCCTGATAAAACCAAAAAATAAAATGATGGGAGTTTCTTTAGGAAGCCCTAATAACGCTCTGGCAGTTGCTTTGGGTATCGCATCCCCGAAATTGTCGTATAAAGGATGAATCACTACTTCCGCAGGTTTCCGGGTAAACAATCTCAGATCGCTGAATACTTTTTCACTCAGGGTGATGAAAGCATGAATAGGTGGAATAAAATATTGAGTCAGCGCACGATCCCCAGGTCTTTTCTCATGTGGTAATACATTATCAGCAATACAAATGATCTTAGTATGTCGGTTCTTTCGAACACTTCTCAGAATAGTGCCCAAGCAAGGACCCATAAAAGGCAACCAATAACGAACAACAATCAGGTCTGCATTTTCTTGCCGTAACTTTTTTCCCACCCTGATCCAATTGAATGGATTGATAGAGTTGATCACACTCTTAATCGTTAGATCAGTCGGTGCAGGCTCTGTCCCATACTGCGATTTTCCAGGAAATAGTAAAGATGGATACTGTAATGAAAAGCTATAGATCGTAACATCATCACCTTCGGCTTGAAATTGTCTGGCCAATCTTTCATTGAAAGTAGCAATACCACCACCTCTCAGTGGCCAGGCAGATCCTATGATGATCACTTTTTGTTGCATCAAAAGGGAAGATACGTTATTCCAGTCCGGATGTTTCTTCAATCAGGTATACATTTCTTTCTGCAGCATTTCTTGCAATCAGTTCAGCAACAAATCCGGTAAGAAACAATTGCATACCAATGATCATGGTAGTAAGTGCGATATAAAAAGATGGACGATTGGTCAGCGAAAAATCGGATGATAAAAATTTAGAAATGATCAATGAAATACTGGCACCTAAACCAATCAAAAATGATAAAGTACCCAACAGTCCAAAGAATTGCATGGGTCTTTTCCCAAATTTTCCGAGGAACATGATGGTGGCAAGATCTAAAAACCCATTGACAAATCTTTGCCATCCAAATTTACTGGTACCATATTTACGTGGACGATGTTCTACTACTTTCTCGCCAATTCTTTTAAATCCACTCCATTTTGCCAGAATAGGAATATAGCGATGCATTTCGCCATATACTTCAATACTCTTCACTACTTTTTTACGATAGGCTTTGAGTCCGCAATTGAAATCATGTAAGCGAATACCGGAACTGCTTCTGGCAACAGCATTGAATAATTTGGAAGGGATATTTTTCGTTAAGGTATTATCATATCGCTTCTTCTTCCAACCACTCACCATATCATATCCTTCTTCCAGGATCAAGCGTCTCAGTTCCGGGATTTCATCAGGAGAATCCTGCATATCAGCATCCATGGTAATGATCACATCACCTTGTGCTGCTTTGAAACCTTCATTCAATGCAGCAGACTTGCCATAATTGCGTTGGAACTTGATGCCCTTAAAACAAGGGTTCTTCGCACCGATTTGTTGGATCACAGACCAGCTATTGTCTACACTACCATCATCGATCAAGATGACTTCATAACTATAGCCGTGTTTGTTCATGACAGATTCTATCCACCCGCATAATTCGGGTAGCGATTCATCTTCATTGAGCAGGGGTACGACTATTGACAGGTCCATAAATGAAATTATAATTGATCTTCGAATTTAGCTTCTTTTCTAATCACCAAGCTGATCAGCAATGATTTACAAAAATTCCAGATTAAAGTAATGCCTAATCCTAAGAATATTTGTTTGAATGAGGTATGTTTGGGTTCTGCTTCTACTTTGCCAATAGCTTCTTCCATTTGCTGTTCACTGGCACCAAATGCCTCCATCATCTTCATGGTTTTCTTCATAGTGATCTCCATCACTTTGGCAGTAAGGTCAGGGTCAACCATTGCATACAGTACATAATTACCAATCGCTTCTATCAATGCATAGATCACATAAGCCAGGAAAGTAAATTTGAGTGCTTCCTGAAAACTCAACAGGTTATCATTGCTTTTACGCAGTTTGATACCTACGATGATCAGTGTTACAATTACATAAGGAATGAAAGTGGTAATGCCGGTGATGGATACAAAAGTACTTGTATCACCTACAGCCCAGGCGCCAAATGTTAATGCGAGATAGATTAATCCGGTAATAACTCCGTAAGTAATAGCAGTTTGATTCAGATTTGGTTTCATGGTTGAGTGGGTTTATGGTTGATGAAGCTGTCCTTTGTGGATGGTGGCCATCACTACACCTTTCATCTCTCTATCCAAAAAAGCACTGTTATTCGATTTGCTTTTCAGTATCTCTTTAGTGAGTTTTCCGGATTTTTTCGTAGAAAAAATGGTGAGCTCAGCCTGTGTGCCTTCCTGTATATGTGTCTGCGTCAATCCAAAAATATTACGCGCATTGGTGGATAATAATGCAATGATCTGGTCATTACTCAATCCGTCTACAGATTCCAGTAAAGCAGGTAATACAGTTTGCAAACCCAGCATCCCATAAGCGGCATATTCAAACTCACAGGTTTTATGATCCCAATCCTGCGGTATATGATGTGAGGCGATACAATCGATCTGCCCATTTTTCACAGCCGCACGCAAAGCCATCATATCATCACGTGTTCTGAGTGGAGGATTTACTTTTAGATTCGTATCATAGCTTTGTAAGTCTTCATCACAAAAGAACAGGTGATACGGTGTTACACTGCAAGTAATATGTAACCCTTCTTTTTTAGCGTCGTTGATCAATGCCACACTCTTTGCTGTGGAGATTCCGGTGATATGTAATTTCGATCCGGTATATCGAACAAGATCAATATCTCTTTTAATGATCAATTCTTCCGCTAATGCAGGCAAACCGGGTAAGCCCAATTTGGTTGAAACAATCCCTTCATTCATCAATCCGCCGGCACCAATACTTTTATCGATCGGCATTTGGATCAACACACCATCAAATGCTTTCACATATTGCAGTGCTTTCAACAATAGTCCGGGTGATTGAACGGGTTGCAATCCATCAGAGAAAGCCACCGCACCACTGTTGCGCATATCATACATTTCGGCGAGTGTTTGCCCTTCTTTGCCTTTTGTGATGGTGCCAATCGGATGAATACTCGCCGGTAGACATTGCGATCCTAATCGGATATATTCTACTTGTGCTTTATTATCTGTTACGGGTTTATTATCCGCCAAAGCAAATACTTGTGTGAATCCACCCGCTGCAGCGGCTGAAGACATGGTAGCCAATGTTTCTTTGTATTCAAAACCGGGGTCACAGGCATGTGCAAAAATGTCTACCCAACCCGGAGAGACGATGATTTGATCGGATATGATTTCGTGATCTGCTTTTCCGGTGATCTTATCAGCTATTTGAGTAATGATTCCGTCCTCAATTAGTATATCTTTTACCTGTCCATTGAATGTAGCATGTGGATCGGCAATCATTGCCTGCCTGATGAGGATCTTCATGTAGCGGGTATAAAATTTTGTGCAATATAACCTGAAATTTTCTTTTACCCCTATATTTGCAGCCCCAATCAAATCTGTGATTTTTTGATCTCAGATCTCTGATTTTGGTTTGACGGGACGTAGCGCAGCCCGGTAGCGCGTTTGCATGGGGTGCAAGAGGTCGCTGGTTCGAATCCAGTCGTCCCGACAGGAGAGGTTAAGTTGTACTTGACCTCTTTTTTTATGCAAGAGCGTCAGCTGGTCGAGACGTTTCAGTCTCGATGCCGACAGTATCGTCGGCATTCGAATCCAGTCGTCCCGACAGGAGAGGTTAAGTTGTACTTGACCTCTTTTTTTATGCAAGAGCGTCAACTGGTCGAGACGTTTCAGTCTCGATGCCGACAGTATCGTCGGCATTCGAATCCAGTCGTCCCGATAGGAGAGTTTAAGCTGATGTTTAACCTCTTTTTATTAGTTGACAGTTGAGAGTTGATAGATGACAGGGGGAGAATTTTTCGGTATCGTATTCTAGGCTTTACTTAATCAGCACATAAAAGAGGCGAACAGTTTACTGTT
Source organism: Sediminibacterium sp. (assembly GCF_051861365.1). Classification (NCBI taxonomy): domain Bacteria; kingdom Pseudomonadati; phylum Bacteroidota; class Chitinophagia; order Chitinophagales; family Chitinophagaceae; genus Sediminibacterium; species Sediminibacterium sp. The sequence goes on from NZ_JBHYCW010000006.1 coordinate 133,453, forward strand.
CGCCTCTTTCATTTCTATCCCTGTCAACTATATACTGTCAACTGTCAACTATTTAGAATCTCTCTAACTTAGAGAAGAAAAAATCGCCTTCAATCGCAGCATTCTCATCGCTATCACTTCCATGAACAGCGTTTTCGCCAACTGATGCGGCGTATAATTTGCGAATGGTTCCTTCTTCAGCTTGTGCCGGATTGGTAGCGCCGATCAATTTGCGGAAATCAGCTACTGCATTCTCTTTTTCAAGGATGGCAGCAACGATAGGGCCGCTGCTCATGAATTCAACCAATTCTCCAAAGAAAGGGCGCTCACGGTGGATATCATAGAATAAACCTGCTTGCTCAGGGGTCAGACGGGTCCACTTCATGGCTTTGATGCTGAATCCGGCTTTAACGATCTGGTCTAAAATAGCACCGGTATGTCCTTTAGCGGTTGCATCCGGTTTAATCATGGTGAAAGTTCTGTTACTCATAGTACTTGCTTTATCAATTTCGGCGGCAAAAGTACAGCAAAGCAGGGCGTTTTGTGGAGATTATCATAGGAATTTTGTTAAATGGTAGGAAAATCATTTGCCGGAACAGTTGGGAAACCGCAATTTTGCCGCCTGACTATGCAATCAATCGATCAATTCCTGCCTTCTCTCAAAACCCCTTTCAAAGCGGTCATAACCATGCACCAGAAACCGGATGGCGATGCCATGGGTTCTGCATTGGGTTTGTATCATTTCCTACGGTCCTTAGGTCATGAAGTAACCGTGATTTCACCCACCAATTGGGCCAATTTTCTGGATTGGATGCCCGGTTCCAGCGAAGTCATCGATTTTGAACAGCGTCGACACCATGCATTGGACATCATTCAAAAGGCAGAAGTGCTGTTTTGTCTCGACTTTAATGTCTTACATCGCACCAAACACATGGAACAGCCATTAACGGAGGCGAAATGCATTAAAATATTGATCGATCACCACCAACAGCCACAAGAAGAAGCTTTTACCTATGGCATCAGTGATACCTCCAAAAGCTCTACCTGTGAAATGGTGTATGATTTTATCTTGTCATCCGGTTATGCTGATCACCTCAATGTAGCGATGGCAGAATGTTTGTACACGGGGCTAATGACGGATACAGGTTCCTTCCGTTTTCCGGCTACTACTGCTTCCGTGCATAGAATGGCGGCACATTTGAAGGAAACAGGAATGAACCATACCAAAGTGCATGAAAGTATCTATGACAGCTTTTTGGAAAACAGATTGCGTTTTATTGGACATGCATTATTGAACAGAATGGAAGTTTTGTATGAATACAATACCAGTCTGATGTATATTACACGGGCTGATTTGCAAAAATTTGATATCAAAACCGGCGATACCGAAGGATTGGTGAACTATTTATTGACGATTCAAGGTATCAAACTTGGAGCCATTGTCATCGACAGAGATGAAGAGCGTAAATGGAGTTTTAGAAGCAAGGGTGATTTTGATGTGAACACATTTGCCAGAAAACATTTCGAAGGTGGCGGTCATAAAAATGCAGCCGGTGGCAGAAGCAGTGAAAGTCTGGAAATAACCGTTAAACAGTTTAAAGAGATCATAAAAGCGTATCACAATCAATTACAATAAAACAATGATGAGAACAACCACTTCGCTGTTACTGGCGATCGTTTTGCTTGCAAGCTGTAACCAATTCGAAAAAGCACCTTCCGGAATGACGTATAAAATCACCAGCGGAGGAACCAAAGAAAAAGTTAAGCAAGGACAGTTTTTGAAACTGCATATTGAATACAAGTTAAAATCTAAGGATTCTGTATTACAATCTTCTTTTGGTCGTATACCTGTGTATTTCCCTTTGGATACTGCCAATTTGGGTAAACATACTTTCACCGAGATCATTACAAAATGTGCGTCGGGTGATAAAGTTGAGTTTGTGCTGTTTCTCGATACCCTGAAAAGAATGCAGATGATTGAATACAATGATATGTTCAAACAGGGCGATATGATCAATGGACGTTTTGAGATTCTCAAAGTGTTCAATACCCAGGATGAAGTGAAAGCTGATTACGATAAGGAAATGGAACTCGAAAAACAAAGAGAAATTACTGAAGTAAAAGAGTATGCCAAGAAAAAGAACATGAAAGTACAGTCTACAGCTTCCGGTGTTCAGGTAGAGATATTGAATCCGGGTTCGGGACAAAAAGCAGACTCCGGTTGGCAGGCTGCTGTTTTATACAAAGGCTATTTTACGGATGGTAAAAAAGACGGGGAAATATTTGATACCAATATGAATCCGAATGGACCGAATAACCAACCTTATCCGGTTGTAGTGGGAAGCAGATCGGTAATTCCGGGTTGGGATGAAGCACTGCGTTTATTTGGTAAAGGTGGTAAGGGACGTATCATCGTTCCGGCATGGATGGCCTATGGTCAGCAAGGCTCTGCTCCGGTAATTCCTCCCTACTCAAATCTTGGATTTGATATTGAAGTAGTGGATGTAACAAAACCTACACCACAAGCCCCACAGCCTCAAACGGCGAATCCGGGTGCTCCACAGCAACGATAGAAACTACACAATTTTATAAAAGAGGCTGTATTAAAAATCTGATACAGCCTCTTTCTTTTACTATAGCCCATAGCCCATAGACCATGGACCATGGTCCATAAGCCACCAACGAGTCTCAAAATTTTTGATACGGCCTCTCTAATAGTAAATATTGTGTTAGCGTAATAGCTTCCATCGCTTCCTTCACATCATGCACCCTCAAAATATCTGCACCACCTAAAAGAGCTGCGGTATGCAAAACGCTAGTGCCATTCAAAGCTTCAGCAGGAGTGCAATTTAAAGTTTTATAGATCGTAGACTTTCTGGAAACTCCTATTAACAAAGGTTTCCCTAATAATTTAAATTCAGGTACAGAACGTATCAATTCAAAATTTTGGTCAGTCGTTTTGCTAAAGCCGAAACCAGGATCCAATATCAAATCTGTAAGTCCTTGCTCTCTACAACTCTCCATCCTTTTTATAAAATAATCTGTAACACTTGTGGTGACATTACCTTCCACCCGTGTTTGGTGCATGGTGTCATTTTTTCCTTCTACGTGCATACATACAAAAGGCATGTGTAAGTTAGCTGCAGTGGCAATCATGGCTGTATCAAATTGTCCGCCACTGATGTCATTAACAATAGAAGCACCCATCTCTGCAGCGGCTATGGCAACTTCACTGTAATAGGTATCTACTGAAAGAATGGTATCCGGAAAACGACGATGTATTTCCGGAATTACAACAGCAAGTCGTTGTATTTCTTCATCCGCTCCAACAGCCGTGCTACCCGGACGGGTACTTTGTGCGCCGATATCGAGAATAGTTGCCCCTTCGCGAATCATTTTTTCGGCTTGCGACAGGGCCGCGTCGAGAGATGATTTCCGGCTATCTTCATAAAAGGAGTCGGGGGTAGTATTGATGATGCCCATGACGATGGGCTGATCAATTGTCAATAATCTTCCTTTGCAGTTGAGTGTAAACATCCTTGGTTTCATTTATATTGCAGCACACATCAAAGATATTACCAAAGCCCTAAGTGGTTCTTGAAAAATGAGCACAACAAATCAACAATACGACCAGGCAATTCAAGGATGCAAAGATATTTTTATCAAGAAAACAAAAGATTATGGTACTGCATGGCGTGTATTGCGGACCATTTCGGTGGTAGATCAGATCTTCATTAAAGCTTTGCGTATCCGAACCATTCAAGACCTGAAAACACAAAAGATCGGAGATGATATTCCTTCTGAATTCAAAGGGATCATCAATTATGCCATCATTGGATTGATTCAATTGGAAATGGGCAATCCACAAGTAGAAGAATTACCCGTTACGTTGGTAGAAGAGAACTATCATAAATATGTAACATTCGCTAAAAATACCATGCTGGATAAAAACCATGATTATGGTGAAGCATGGAGAGATATGAGTCAGGAGAGCTTTGCTGATCTGATACTCATGAAACTATTGCGCATCAGACAAATACTCGAAAATGATGGTAAAACCCTGATCAGTGAAGGCATTGATGCCAATTATGTAGATATCATTAACTACGCCGTTTTTGCATTGATTTTAATTGAAGAAGGAAAACATAGCGCATGAGAACCATTATTACCCTGATCCGCTGGATCGTTGGATTGCTGTTTATTTTCTCCGGATTGGTGAAAGCCAATGATCCATTGGGATTGAGTTATAAAATGCAGGAGTTTTTTGAAGTCTGGGGTTGGCATTTTCTGCATGATTATACCTTGGTATTCTCATTGGTAATGAATGTATTTGAAATCTTTGCCGGAGTAGCTGTGATCGTTGGCTGGCGTTTGCGCAGCATCACCTGGATGCTTTTATTGTTGATCATCTTTTTCACCTTCCTTACCGGTTATGCATTGTTCTCAGGCAAGATAAAAACATGCGGATGTTTTGGTGATTGTATTCCTTTAACACCGGCTATGTCTTTTGGCAAAGACATTCTTTTACTGGTGCTTATTTTAATTCTATTATTCACTGTCTATCGTGTACCAGCCATGATGAGTGAAACAGGTAGTATCACCATTGTATTTATCAGCCTCTTAGCTACCGCAGCTTTGCAATGGTATGTGTTGAAAAATCTGCCCTTGGTTGATTGCTTGCCTTATAAAAAAGGAAATGATATTGTACAACAAATGCAAACACCCGAAGGAGCCATACCGGATAGTTTTGCCATTGTTTTTAAATACAAAAAAGACGGTAAAGAAATCAGCTTCGACCAAACATCATTCCCGGACAATTTTGACTCTACCTACGAATACATGGATCGAGAAGATAAACTGGTAAGAAAAGGGAATGGCTTAACCGCCAAGATCGTTGATTTTACGCTGCAAAATTTTTCAGGAGAAGATACGACACAAGCTGTTTTCTCAAAGAAAGAAGATTATGTACTGGTATTAGCTCAGGATATGCGTAAAGCTGATCAATGGAAAGAGGAGTTCATCACACAATACCAACAATGGACAGCTAAAGGAATAACAGTATTACTAATGACCGCAGACGCAGATAAGGCTAGAACATTATTTCCTGAAATAACTTTATTGAAAGGAGATGCCACTGTTATTAAAACAGCTGCAAGGGTGAATCCAACTTATTTTCTGATGAATGGTTCTTTGGTCAAAGAAAAATTACCGGCGGGAAAAGCGTCTCGATTGATTCCCTGAAATAGCTACGAGCTATGAGCCATGAGCTGTGAGCTTTTCTAAGGTTAATTTGAAGAATCAAATAGTGTACTTGAATAATTAATTCATTACATTCATTGATGTAAGATAAAGTCTCAAGCCTTATCATTTATAAAATGAATAGAAGAAAGCCTGCTATTACTTCCACTCAAAGCTCGTAGCTCGCAGTTTACTGAATAACGACTTCCGTGATCACTTTCTCACCAAAAGCTTCATTCACACGTTCAATAATTTGTGCTTTTTGGTAGAGTAATTCATTCTTGAGTGGACCCACGCTGGTAGTAATAAAAAGTTTCTGGTTGATGATTTGAATCTTATCAGTATACCGCGCGATCGTTTTTCCCATCAGTTTTTCCCATATGTCTTCAATCTGCACAGCTCTAACACCATTGCGGAGATTGCTCTTTTTCAAAAAGCCTTTGATTGCATCGCCAATATGGAATTCTGACATGGGGTAAAGGTAGGGGAAATGTCAAAAATCAAAAGTCAAAAGTAAAAAGTCAAAAATTAAAGCGTGTGGCGTGTAGCTTGCGGCTTGAAGCCATTGCTGTCCGGTAAAAAGTGAAGAAAAAAAGTAAGGAGGCCATTAAAGCCTCCTTTTTCTGGTTATTTTTAGTTTACCACAACAAAAAAATACCCATGAGTAAAGGTAATTTTTTTACCGGACAGCCGATCTTCAGTCAGATACTTTCTTTTATTCCGCGCTCTTTAATTTCTAAAGTAGCTCGTGAAAACAGATCAGATAGATACTGTAAGTCCTTGAAGACCTACGATCATCTGGTTACGATGTTATATGCCACCTTTAACCGTTGCACGTCACTACGTGAAGTGACGACTGGCATGCTTGCTTGGGAACATAGGATTCAACATTTGGGAATGAGTAGCCATCCTAGACGTAGCACTCTTTCAGATGCTAATAATAGACGTA